>JASFFJ010000625.1:0-4843 GCA_050124355.1 Desulfobacterales bacterium
TCTTGTAATAATCGTCGCCCCGCGGGATGAACTCGTGGTAATGGGCCAGTCCCTTGTCCGCCAATAGCTGAACCTCCGTTTTCCACTCTTCGTAGTCCTCACTGTGGTGAGGATCACGCATGGCCCCAGCCGCCAATAAATCCCAATCCTGGCCGGTTCGTTCCTTTATTTCATGATGAATATCTTCCCACATAGACAAGAGAATATCCCAGCGCTTGTTGGACTGAATCCAGCCGATCATGCCCACCACATGGTCGGCCAGACCGATATTGTCAAGACCGAACTGCCTTCTCAGCGCCGGTATTTCATGCACCCCCCAGCGCTTGTCGCTGCGCGCGCCGTGGGGCACCACCATGATATTGCGCGGTGTTGGCCAGCCTCTGCCCTGAAATGTCCAGTCCAATCGCCATTTCTGATAGTGACACTTGAAGAGAACGACGCCGCTTCTCTGGCACATCTTGTAAACAAAATCCGCCTCGAACTCTCTCAACCTCCCGTGAACGGTGTGGGGTTCCACAACAATAGGATAGTTTCCGATGGCCTCCAGCAGGTCGAGAAATCCGTCGTTGCCGTCTCCGATGCCACGTTCATCATGATATTCGTAAAGGCCGTATTCGTGTTCGATATGAACGGCGTAAGGATCCAGTTTTTCGATTTTCCGGGCCACCGGTTTCCACCAGTCGAAACGCGTCATGTCGATGATGGGAAACACGCCCTCGCCCGCACCGTCGGTATGGCTGATTACCAAGGCCTCGCGATCCGGGTTGGCCTTTTGAATAAATTCGCGCGCCTCTTCGCAGAAGGTGCCGATACCGCACAGTCTGGGCGGATAGGAACTGATCATGACAATGGGTTTATTGGCCATTAACGATTGCCTCCTCGTGATTTTCGGTTTCTGTCTCAGCCGTGGCCTCCACTGAGATTTGAAGGCTGCGAAGTTGATGGATATTGAGCAGCGAAAGAAAGCAGACCAAGGTCGATTCCGCGCCCTGGTTGAGGTTGGGTCCATCCGCGTGGAGTCCGTCACAGCACCCGCCGGTTTTGTGATCGTAGAGCGGTGCATTCAGATCGTTGCGCCCCAGAAACCACTCCAAACAACGCTGGGCATGGTTAAGCCACTTCGGATCGTTGGTGGCCTCATAGGCGGCCCGGCAGGCCTCGATCATGCTTGACACTTCGATGGGCTGTTGATCGAACCGGGCCTTTTCACCGCCCCGGGGATACCAGCCGTTGTTGCCCACCGGCACGATATGCCCTTTGGGGTCCGTTTGAACCTCCATGAGCCATTCCAGGCTGTGCAGCCCTGCCTGCAGCATCTGATTGCTGCGGCTCCACCGGCCGGACATAATGAGCGCCTGGGAGATTTTTCCGTTGGCATAGGCGACCATATTTTGGATCCAGGGCCAGTCGTCGCCCGCATTTTCCCGGTATTTCTGAAACAGATTTTCGGCCAATTTTTCCCGGACGCGCCGCACATCGCTTTCGCCGCTGAACTTACGCAGATAGGCATGGATGCCCACCAGGGCAAAGGCCCAGGTTCTGGGAGAATTGAACCCAGTCAGCGCGGGCAGCGCTTTTTCAAACAAACTCTGAGCCGCTGCCCGGATATTGTCCGATTTGGCCAACGCCACCGCCTCCCCCAACCCCCAAATCGCCCGGCCATGGCTGTCCTCTGATCCCATTTCTTCCAGCCAGCGCCGGTCATAGCCCATAAAGTTGCGAAACCGACCGTTTTCTTCGTTGAAGGCATGGTCCAGAAAGCTCATATACGTGCAGGCCAGGTTGCCGACGTCGCTTACGTCAGCGATCATATCCTGGGCCGTCAGCACCGCGATCAGCCCCCTGGCGTTATCATCCGTGCAATAGCCGTGATAGCGGTCCGGCACGATGAATTTGGCGTGTTGGAGAATCCCCACGTCGTCGGTAAGCCGGATGATATGATTCAGCTTGGGCTGGGGCACCTCGAGGGGGGCCGCTTCCATTGTTTTTGGACGGAAAAGCGGCCTTGGTGAGCTTTCTCTTTCCAGCTTCACCTTACTGAAAACTTCAAGATATTTTCGCGCCACCTCTTTCCAAACCATCTCGCGACAGAAGGTGTAGGCTCGCTTGCGAATGGCATGCCGCTCCACCTCTTGAGCAAAAAGGTGATTTACTTGCTCTGCCAGTGCCCCGGCGTTTTGAAAAGGAACAATCCGGCCGCGATCCTCGGCCAGCATCTCCTCCGCGTACCAGTATGGAGTAGAAACAGTCGCCTTGCCGCTTCCCAGGGCGTAAGCGAGGGTACCCGAGACGATCTGCTCCTTATTTAAATAGGGCGTTACGTAAATGTCGGCCGCCCCCAGAAATTCGCACAACTCTTTCAAATCGACGAAACGATTGTGGAAGATCAAGTGTTTACCGACCCCCAGTTCCCTGCCCCGGCGCTGCAACGAAAGACGGTAGGCCTCGCCCTGTTCCTTTATCACATGGGGATGGGTTGCACCCAGAACGATGTAAACGGCTTCGGGATGCTCCCTGACCACCGTCGGCAATGCATCGATCATGATTTCGATGCCCTTGCCGGGTGAGAGCAATCCGAAAGTCAGAATCACCTTGCGACCCTCCACACCATATTGGTCCTTGTAGTAATTTGGGTCCACAAAGGGAACGTCGGGGATACCGTGGTGGATCAAGACGATTTTGCCTGCCGGCACGTCGTAGACTTCCTGAAGAATTTGTTCCGCCCGCCGGCTCATGACCACCAGCCGATCGGAAAATTGGGCGATGCGCTTGGCAATGGACATCTGTCCGCTCGTTGGGGCCTGGATCACGGTATGCAAAGTGGTCACCAGCGGTAAGCGCAGGTTGTTCAGCAGATCCAGCACATGAACGCCGTTCTCACCACCGAAAATTCCGAATTCGTGTTGCAGGCAAACCATTTCCACACGGTTCATGTTCAAGAAATCCGCCGCCAGCCGGTATTCTGCCAGAACGCGCTGATTGACCTCGAAACGAACCTGGGAAGGATAATCGTATCCCTCGGGGACATCGTTGATCACCACGGTCCAGCACTCACCCGCGGGATTTTCCTCGGTCAAGGCCGTCAACAGGTCGGAGGTGAATGTTGCAATACCGCACTGGCGTGGAAGGTAATTTCCGATCAGGGCGATTTTGTGAGGATACGAATGATATGTTCCGGCTTCAAACATGTCAATTCTCCTGGATTAGATATCAAACGGGTAATATTTTTAATACAGATATCCCTACTGTGTTCATGTCTAAATAAAAACGCACTCATTAGCATGAATATCAAACGGCAGAATCTAGTAAAGAGTCTGCCGCTGAATATAAGTATTTATTTCTGAATATTCGAATAAGACTCGAATCGCAGGCATCGTTACTTTACAGCTTCTTTCAAGGCCTTGCCGGGAGTAAACTTCGGTGCTTTGGTCGCTTTAACCACTTTATTTATCAGATCTGCTTTATTCATATACGTTTCTCCCTTCAATTGATTTTTTAGATGTAATAGACGATTAATTACTCCCTTTACAGGGTTGGCAGAATTTCCTCGGTGTTCCCCTGCCTATCCAGTGAAAATTCATTTTATGTTTTATTCCGCATTTGGGACAGATGCATTCAACTTTCATTTTGTTATTGAATTTGATTTCATCATAATCATCGGCGGCTATTTCATAATTTAAATCCGCTTTGTGTTTGCGAGATTTATTATCTTTGATGTCTGAAGACATTTTAAACATCTCCGAATTCTTGTTCTCAGTCTAACTATTTCGACTTCCGGTTTATTGACGCTAGACACCAATCAATTTTTCGATCTCCTCCTGCCTGGTTTTGCATTTGATACATCGTTTTGCCACGGGCCTGGCTTTTAAGCGTGCGGTCGAGATATCACTGCCGCATTCCTCACAAATACCATAGAGACCTTCGTCAATATCTTCCAATGATTTTCTGATTTTTTTAATGAGAATGCTCTCTCGATCCCGCATTCGCAACGTGTAATTGCGATTTATATCTAAAACAGCTCGATCCAAAGGATCCGGTAGGTGATCTTCTTGGTCTTTTAAAATGTTAACGGTACTATCTGCCTGGCTTAAAAGGTCATCCAGCCACCTGTTAAGAAGATCCTTGAAATAGTTTAAATCTTTTTGTTCCATTTGTTACCAGTGAGTGCGTTTTTATATAGACACGAACACAGAAAGGTGGTCATTCCGGCGAAAGCCGGAATCCAGAAATATCCTGGATGCCGGATCAAGCCAGGCATGACAGTCTAAGGACATTATTCCTCATAAATAGGGACGAACCTACCCCCATTGCATCCCTAAACGCTTAAAATACTTATTGAATGCAAAACCCAATCGATAGTCGGTACTGCAGTTAGATGTTTGGCCTCATGAAGTTTTATAAGAGAACGACATCCTATCGGCTAATATTCACCCCACGAATCTTCATCTATCCAATCAATCTCGATATTCTCCAGATGAGAATCTATATCCTGTCCGAAATCAAAATTCGCAAGATTATAGCCATTGAGATCATCATCCATCTCTGGATCGATGGCAAATTTTGAAAGAAACGATCTATCTCCCTCTTGCATCCTTTCATCCTCCTTACCATTCACCTATAAGACACATTGCACCTATAAAGCGACATTAAAAAGAGCAATAGACATGCCAACACTCTAATATATTGAATTTAATTGATATAATAATCTTATGCTGAATGAATAGGAACGGGTTATTCCTGATCCACAACTCGGTGATAAGGAACGATGGTTCCCACTACCATATAACACATCAAATTTATTGATAAATAATAATCAGAAGTAGTTGTTCCGATTTTTAATTGA
>JASFFJ010000626.1:0-4836 GCA_050124355.1 Desulfobacterales bacterium
CCTTGGCCCGGTTCTCGGGGCTCAATGCGGCGTGGGTGTTGGTGATGGGTTGATTTGCCAGACTGGTGACGCCGCCAAGACTGGTTGCCAGTTTGATCTTTTGCAACCGATCCATAAAATTTTTGGTGCGATTGAAATCGGCGTCTATTTCAAAGCTCAGCATACCCCCGAAACCGGTCATCTGATGTTTGGCAACACCATGATCGGGATGGGATGCCAAACCCGGATAGTGGACGGCTTTTATTTTATCCTGGGTTTCCAGGAATTCGGCAATTTTCATTGCATTTTCATTTTGACGTTGAATCCGCAGATCCAGCGTTCGCAACCCCCGGTGGATTAGAAATGCCGACATCGGATCCATCACGCCGCCCAGGATTTTCCGATAGGTCCAGATTTTATCAAAATGCGGATGGTTGCAGCAGACAAAACCCCCGGTGACGTCATGATGTCCGCCGAGATATTTCGTCCCGCTGTGCAGGACCAGATCCACCCCTAAGTCGACGGGATGCTGATTGATCGGCGAGGCAAACGTTGAATCCAGCAAAACAATGGCACCGTTTCGATGGGCTGCCTTGGCCAAGGGTTTGACATCCACCACTCGCAGAAGGGGATTTGTGGGGGTTTCCAGATAAAGGATCGATAATCCCTTGTCGATTTCTTTTAAGATCTCTCCCGTTTGCCGGCAGTTGATAAATACCGTTTGGATATCCAGGGTCGGCAAGATATCATTTAACAGCTCAAAGGTGCCGCCGTATAATTCCTGCATGGTCACAATTCTGCTTCCTGCCTGGATATTCGCCATGATGGCCGTGGTAATGGCCGCCATGCCCGAACCGAATCCCAGGGCACGGTCATACCCCTCAAGTTCTGCCAAGGTTTGCTCGACCTCCATGACCGAAGGGTTGTCCCAGCGTGAATATATATACCCGCTGCGATTTTGGACAACGTCAATCAGATCATCCGAATTATCAAATTGGTAGGTTGCGGTTAGATATAGCGGTGGTATGACAGGTTTTCCCTTCATTCTTTTTTCTCCCATTCTAAGGATGAATTACTCAGCCACAAAGGCACTAGGATGCTTGGATTATTGATATTTTTACACCTATGTTGAGCGGTCGAACGTTCCGGGTTAAAAAGCGCCCAGCAAACTTGCGTGAAACTTCATTTCAAAAAGTTGAAGTCGGTTCTATCCCGTTTGCCTTTGAATTTCGTAGGTTGGGTTGAGCCTACTCCAGGCTTTGTTGGATTTCGTTGCACTCAATCCAACCTACATGTCACCGGTATTATTGCCAAATGCGAAACCCAACAGCGACCAATTTCGGAACCGAGCCCGAAAAGTTACTTTCCCGATCAGACTGGCCGTTTTTGGGTCAGAGGCCGCGCTTTTATCAGCAGCAAGTCCCATGGCTCTTTTATTTAAAAATGAAATCCATGTCAATGAGGGCCGCACAGCCATTCATTTGAAAAAGTGGCTAGTTCCCCTCCATTTTTCTTGACTTTCAAATCGATATGGTTTGGGATGTGGTCGACTGCAAAAGTATACCAACGGCAGAGAATATACATTCATTAAAGAGATTGGACCTGTCCAAGGGCGTGCCTGCCGGTTTTTTTACTCGGCGTTGTATCATGGGGAAACTCAACGAAAATATGATGAAATAAACTGGATACGCTCTAATCGCACCATTTTTACACGTTCACTAAGGGGGGAATCATTATGAAAGGTAAGCTGGGAATTATTGTATTGATCGTTTTTTTCGCAAGCCCGCTCGCAGCAAAAGAACACACCGGAACCCTTCAACAGATTAAGAAATCCGGTCAAATCAGAATCGGTTATCGAGTGTCTCAACCACCCATGTCTTTTTCGGACAACGACGGCAACCCGGCCGGTTATTCTATTGATATTTGTAAAGCTATCGTCACTGAAGTTGAGAAGAAAATTGGTGGGGACGTTAAGGCTGAATATGTCCCTGTAACAGCTGATGGGCGATTTAACGCCCTGGTCGACAACAAGATTGACATATTGTGTGGTTCAACTACCAAAACGCTCGCCCGAAGCGAACTCGTCGATTTTACGCAACTGACATTTGTCACCGGCGCTTCATTGATGACGATGAAAGATAGTAAGGCCGATGATTCCGGCGGCTTTGATGGAAAGAAAATTGGCGTGGTGAAAGCCACCACGACGGCCGCCGCCTTGAATAAGCTATTTGAAGATACATCAACGAATGCGGAAGTTGTCTTATTCAATTCAACAACAGAAGGCATCGAGGCCTTACGAAAGAAGAAAATCGATGCCTTTTCTTCAGATCAGATCGTGCTTATCGGTATTATTACCAAAGTGGATGACCCAAAGAACTTTGTGATTAGTTCCGGCGTGTTCTCATTTGAGCCGTTTGCACTTGCCGTCAGGCGAAATGATTCAGATTTTCGCCTTATTGCAGACCGCGTGATCTCTGATCTTTGCCGATCCCAAAAGATACTTGAACTCTACGATAAATGGATTGGCGAGTTTACCCGTCAAAGACCGCCCATATTCGATGCAATGATCCGACTTAATGCAACACCAGAGTGAGCCTATTGTAGATACTTGCATGTACTACCTTGCATTATTGAATGGAAAGCTGCAGCGCATTGTAGTGCCTCATGCCGCCCCGATGATCCAGCTTGCTTTGATTTAAGATGACTCAAATCTTTGATCATTTCAGGTGTCATCGACGGTGTCGGCGAAGTACTTGGTTTTGTACCATTTATTATGTTCATGTTTTTCGGCATCGCCTTTCTGGAAGACTCCGGATACCTGGCCCGCTTGGCCTTCATTCTGGACCGCGTGTTTCGGTTTTTCGGCCTGCATAGCTGCTCTATTATGTCGTTTATCGTTTCAGGCGGTATTGCCGGTGATTGCGCCGTTCCGGGCGTTATGGCTGTACGAACCCTGAAATCTCCGCGGGAAAGATTGGCAATCTTGCTAACGGCACCCTTCATGAACTGCGACGCCAAACTGCCGGTGTTTGCCCTATATTTACGCACAGCAACTAAGTTCTAATAGGTGTGAAATAGATCCCTCAATTTTGTGTAATCTAATTCATAAAAGCCGGTGATAATAATTCCTATTGAAAAGATAACCTATTGATAATACAGGGCTGGTACATAAGCGATTGATATTGAATGATTTTTGCATATTTAAAAGCAGAAAAGCAATCTATTACCTGGATTTTGTACGAGTCGGAGGTTTTCATAGGCAAGGCGTCTAAGGGTGACGTCGTAGTGGTTTACTTCGAACCCTTAGCAACGCAGCATATGGAAGCCTCCGGCTCGCCCGAAGGGTGAAAATTAATAAGATAAATTTGACCATTGTCCTTTTTACCCATTGAAAATTTTTCTGTACTTTCTAAGCTCTGTCAACTCTTTACACCTAAAACCTTTTTAGGAGCAATCTTGACGGAAGATCGATTTGGAACCGTGAACAATGCTTATAATTCTGATTGGGGTAGATGACTAAATCATAGCCGAAGATGATGGTAGTATGGAAATGCCTGATGATTTTTCGGTTAGTGTTTGGGTAAAACCGTAGGCAAAACCAGTTCAGAAAGGAGAAGATTATGAGAATTACATTGATTGTGTTCAGTATTTTGTTATTAATAGCCAGCGTTGCTCTTGCAGGCAATGGTTGGCAGAGTGCTTATGATGTACGTTGGCACATCACAGTAACAGATAGCTGTACTGGTTCGGCGATAACCTATCACAATTGCTATTTAACCAATAAAGGTCAGTATCAAATATCTTTCATTCCTAATCAGGGTCGCACCGGTATTACAACTGGTAAGGTTATAACTGTCTATGCCTCCAGCGGTTGCGTATCTTATATCATGGAAGAGGCAGATTAATCTGAAAAATAAACAAGAGTTAAAGAAGCTAAAAATCTTTACTATTTGTAATAATGCCTCCTGTCTCAAAAGCGATTGCTGTTGTAGCCGGTCAGGCATGCTGTTAATATATTGAGAAAACACACAAAGGGTAGTGGTGTTTTACAACCAGTTACGCTTTAATCCGGATTCTAATTGCCAGGCAGGATCAAATATCGATCCTGCCTTTTCATTATTTCCGGGTGAAGATAAATGCCATAAGCATTACAGTTGACATCAACTAAATTTTTATGATATCCATTCTAAATATAATATTTTCAGCATGTTACGATAATAGCGAGTTCTTTCGAAATGGAACCTGATTTTGCATGAAACATTAACAGATCCAAGCCAGTTTATCGCTATTTCACCATCATTTTAAAAGAGGAATATTATGAAAGGAGCGTTGTATGTCACGCAAGAAAGTTGTTATTCAGAAATTTACCCAGCGTTTAAGAGGTGTTTGGGGAGACCCCCTCTACATAGAACGTGAGAATTTTGATCAAGCCGGATTTGATTTGGTTGAAGTGGCGGCGGAAAGTGAAGAACAATACATCGAAATCGTGAAAGATGCTGATGCGATTCTGAGTCTCCCCGGGGGAATTAAAATCAGCCAGAAGATTATTGATTCGCTTCAAAATTGTAAGATTATTGCATTACCATCGGTGGGTTTTGACAATGTCGACATCGCTGCGGCGACAGAAAAAAACATATGGGTGACGAATATTCCGGATGTTTTCATTGAAGAGGTTGCCGAACACACGATGGCGCTGCTGCTGGCATCCTGGAGACGGATCATAGCTCAAGACAACATGGTACGCACCGGCAGGTGGGTTGAGGTACGGCCCATGCTCAATCAGTTTCCCAGGCTCTATGGTCAGACCATGGGGTTTATTTCCTTCGGCAACATACCAAAGGCCGTGTGCCGTCGTGC
>JASFFJ010000627.1:0-4834 GCA_050124355.1 Desulfobacterales bacterium
GGTTGGTTCCCCGACTCAGTTAGCATCCAATTGTCGTGATACATCGTTAAGTAATTATTTTCGAAAAATAAATCCATTTATATATTTCATCTACATATGATTCACAAGGAATTTGTGATCGCGGCACGGGGTAGCGTCAAGGTAAATTTAAAACCAGTGGCGACAAAGGGTTCAAAAACAAAATTAAATCGCAAATCTCAAACATCAAATTACAAATTAGTCTCAACTACTTGTCTAATTAGCGGTGCCCTGTAATCTTGGCACATGCATTCTTAAACCTTGCCGACGTCGCGGCAGGTCGGCACCTGCCAAATTGGATCCCGCGCTGCTTGCACTTCTAATTAAAGAATGGTAGGTGAAACCAAAACCAGGCATGCAAGAGTCTCACAAAAATAAAGAGCCGAGACGCCGAACCGGTGAAGCGGCCCGTAAGCAGCTGATCCGACGCGAGATGCGGTTTGTTCTGCATCAGGATGTGCGCCGCTTCACCCAGCTGCTTTTGGCGCGTCTGTTCGATGAAGGCTGCAATCTTAATCCGGTTCTCGCAAGAATAAGATTCTATGAGGATTTTGTGCACCGGCTGGCAGCTGACCTGCCGGTTGATGCCCAAGGTCGTTTTTGCGAGAAGACACCGGATGCGATTGTGGACGCCCCCCATCGCCGATATCATGCGGCGTTAAAGTACTTCCTCGCCCATTTGTCCGACGCCGAAACCCGGATCACTGCCACGGTCCTAAATGTCATTGAGACGCTGAAGATGGATTGGCAGCAAACCGCAAAAAAATGCCTACTAACCGCAAATCCGGAGGATTCTTATCTAAAAGACCTGGTAGAGGAGATTTCCCGCGCAAATGCCGAGGGCAACCTGGCCCAACATGGCCTTGACAAGATACGCTGCCGCATACGGATTGCAGTGATTACGTCACTGATGAGGCATGTTCGCAGACCTGATTCGCTGAGGGAGAAATTCGGCAGCGTCACACAAATAGTACGAAGCTTGAGCCAACATCCAACCCTTTTTCCGGCATTGATGGCCACATTTGAAAAGCAGATTCCATATGCAGCGCATATTATGGCTCAGTCCTTCTGGCGTACCTTGAATAACATGGATACCGAATTGCCCGGCGCGGATCCAACGCAGGCGGGTAGTCCAGCGGCTGACCCGAAAAAACGGCCAGTCTAAATCGAAAAAGAAACGCTGAAAAAGCGAATAACGAATAGTGAATGTCGAAGTAAGGTATTCTGTCTTTTTTAAGCTATAGTAGAGCAGAGCGAAGCCACCCCTCCGGCCTGTAAGCCCAAGAAGCCTACGGGCTGGAAGCGGGCTCGTAGGGGTTGCAGCGCCTACGCCTCGGAGAGCGACGTCCACCATTCGTCAATCTTCAATCATCATTCTTCATTCTATGAACTCGCCACCGGCTCTGACCGGGCAGGCAACAAAATGGCCGTTGCCGGTGTCAAAAAACCCGGGGCTTAACTGCGAGCACGGATCCTGACGATGGATACAGCGGGGGTGAAAGTAACACCCGGACGGTGGATTGATTGGACTGGGAACATCGCCCTGAAGGATTTGACGGTTTTTTTCCAGGCGCGGATCCGGGATGGGTACCGCCGACAACAGGGCGTCGGTATAGGGGTGCATGGGATTGTTGTACAGTTCGTCGCCGGGCGCCATTTCCACAATTTTTCCCAAATACATCACCGCCACCCGATCGCTCATATACTCGACCACACTCAAATCGTGAGCGATAAACAGATAGGATAGCTGAAACTCACCTTTGAGGTCCTGCAGCAGGTTGATGACCTGGGCCTGAATCGAGACGTCCAGGGCGGATACGGGTTCATCGGCCACGATAATCTTGGGATTCAGCGCCAGCGCCCGGGCGATACCGATGCGCTGACGCTGGCCGCCTGAAAACTCATGGGGATAGCGGCGCATGTGGTCTGCGTGCAAACCGACCTTCTTAAGCAGCGCTTCCGTGCGGTCCTCAATTTCGCGACCGTTACCGATGTTGTGAATTTTAAGTGATTCCCCGACGATGCTGCCGACGGTCATACGCGGATTAAGGGAAGCAAACGGATCCTGAAATATCAGCTGTAGTTCACGTCGCAGAGACTTGAGCTTTACGCGGTCCAGTCTGCTGATATCGCGGCCCTCAAACAGGATTTTGCCTTCTGTGGGCTTGAGGAGTCGCAAAATCAAGCGCCCGGCTGTTGACTTGCCACAACCGCTCTCACCCACCAGGCCGAGGGTTTCCCCCTTGTCCAGATAAAAACTGATGCCATCGACGGCGTGAACGTATCCAATGGTTTTCGACCAGAAGCCGCCTTTGACGGGGAAATGCTTTTTCAGGTTTTCGATTTCTAGTATACGTTCGGGCATGGTGTCTGTATCCTCTGTTCAGAGCGGATGAGTACTTTCCGTTAGCTGTAAAGCCAACAACGGACCAAGTGATCCTCCTTTTCTGCTTTTAATTCCGGATTTTCATGTCTGCAAACATCCATCACCTTGGGACAGCGCGGATTAAAATGACACCCCTTCGGTAACTGCGACAAAATCGGCACAACACCCTGGATTTCCGTGAGACGCGCCTTCTTCTGGGCGTTGCGGTCAATTCGCGGGATTGATTCGAGCAGACCTTCGGTATATGGATGGAGCGGATTTTCGAAGATATTGTATACATCTGCTTCCTCAACGACCTTACCGGCATACATGACCACGACCCGGGCCGCACTTTCAGCCACAACGCCCAGGTCATGGGTGATGAGTATAATGGCGGTATCCAACTCTGATTTCAGAGAGACCATCACATCGAGGATCTGGGCCTGGATAGTGACATCGAGGGCGGTGGTCGGTTCATCGGCGATCAGGAGACTGGGATTGCAGGAAAGTGCCATGGCGATCATCGCCCGCTGGCGCATGCCGCCGCTGAGCTGATGTGGATGTTCATTTACGCGGCGTTCCGGTAACGGAATGCCTACCAGCTGGAGCATTTCAACCGCCCGCTCATGGGCGTCTTTTTTAGTCAGCCCCTGGTGCAGTCGCAGGGCTTCAGAGATCTGGTTGCCAATGGTGTAAACCGGGTTCAAGGACGTCATCGGCTCCTGGAAGATCATCGATATCTTATTACCACGGATCCTGCGCATCTCATCATTTGAAAGGGCTAAGAGACTTTGGTTCTCGAACAGAATGTCGCCGTCGATAATCTTGCCGGGCGGTTCAGGTATCAGCCGCATGATGGAAAGGGCCGTAACACTTTTGCCGCAACCGGATTCTCCAACGACCCCCAGCGTTTCACCTTTGCGAACCGCGTAGTCCACCCCATCCACCGCCGGTGATACTCCCTCATCGGTAAAAAAGTGGGTTTTTAGACCCTTTATTTGAAGCAGATAGCTGTTGGCGGTATTCATACGTTTTTCAACTCATTACCCAGTTTTTATTTATTGATAGCCACCCTCAAGCCTGGAACTAACTAACGCGGTTTAGGAGATCTGTCAAGACTCAATCAGTGAACGTAAATTATTTCTTGACTAAATCTCAAATTTTTGCTGTTATACCCCAGCAATTAAATTGTCGGAGCGTAAATCAAACTATCGGATTTTGGATAGACGGATTGGATCTACCTATCCGTACAACACAACCCTTATATTCTAAAAAGTCATAAAGGAGGTTCGATGATGAAAAAAGCAGTTCTCGCAGTTCTTGTCCTTTGCCTGACCATTGGTGTTCCGGCGGCTAACGCGGCCGAAAAAGTCGTGACGATGGGTATTTACCAGGAGCCGGAAACCCTCAATACTTACATCGGGGTGCAGACCGTCATCACCTATGTGCATAAGCCCTTTGCCGAGTACCTGATCGATGTCAACGAAAAGGGAGAGTATGTTCCCGTGTTGGTGTCGGAAGTACCGAGCGTGGCCAACGGCGGCGTTTCCGAGGATGGCTTGACCATCACTTACAAGCTGAAAAAAGGCGTCAAGTGGAGCGACGGCCAGCCGTTCACCTCAGCCGATGTCAAGTTTACCTGGGAAGCCCTTGTCAATCCCAAAAACCTGGTTAAAAGCCGATCGGGATATGAATTGATCGAATCGGTTGAAACCCCCGACGACCATACCGCGGTGGTGAAATACAAGGAATATTATGCTCCCTACCTGACCCGTTTTGCCCCGGTGTTGCCCAAACATATCCTGGGCGAGCTCGAGAACATGAATGATGCGCCCTATAACCGGATGCCGGTGGGCACCGGCCCCTTCCGAGTGACCGGATGGGTTTCGGGTGATCATATCACCATGGAGAAAAACCCGCATTACCGCGAGGCTGACAAGATAAAGATCGACAAGCTCTTTTTTAAGATTATTCCCAGCCGTGAAGTGGGCATTGCCCAAATCCAGGCCGGTGACATTGACGGAGTGTGGGACCTGATCGAGGCTCAGATTCCGATGATGGAAAAAAATCCTGAAGTATCGCTGTGCCTTTCAAACGCCCTGGTTTCCGAACGCCTGATCATGAACCACAGCAGCCCGGTGGCACCCAACAACGGTAATCCGGACTTTCCCCATCCGATCCTGGCCGACCTGCGCGTCCGTCAGGCGATTGAATATGCGGTGGACAAGAATACCATTATTGACAAACTGCTGTATGGCAAGGCCCGGCCCGGCACCACTGAAATCCCCGATGGCTGGGCACACAACCCTGATGTAAAGCCCACCGAGTACGATCCTGAAAAAGCCAAACAACTCCTTGAAGAAGCCGGTTGGAAGCCGGGCCCGGACGGTATTCGTCAAAAAGACGGCAACCGCTTGCGCTTGAAAATCACAACGACCACCGGCAACAAGC
>JASFFJ010000628.1:0-4830 GCA_050124355.1 Desulfobacterales bacterium
ACGCCCAGCAGGCGTCCCCCGACCGACACACAACTGGTCGATACCGTCTCACCATTTCTGGAAATGGCGATATTGGAAGTTCCGCCGCCAATATCACACGATACGATCGTTTTGTGATCATCTTTAGAACGAGCTGCAGCTCCCGAACCCATTGCCGCGAGCAAGCTTTCGAAATTGGGTCCGGCCGTGGCCGCCACGAATCTACCGGTGTCATGGGACAAGGCTTCGGTAATCTGTTTGGCATTTTGCTTTTGGGCAGACTCACCGGTAACAATTACCGCACCGGTCTGTATGTCGGCCGGATCAATATTTGCCCGCTTATACTCTGTTTTAAAAAAATCGGTCAATTTAACGATATCGATGGTTTTATCATCCAATAAAGGCGTGTCGATAATTCTGCCTTCATATATGATGTTTCTTTCCTGGATATTAAAACGTCTGGTAATCGAATGCTGATCCCTTTTCAGGATCAGATTGGAAAAGACCAGATGACTGGTTGAACTACCGACATCAACACCAACGGAAAGTATTTCAAGCTCGTTTATTTCCATGTGATTCGGGGTTCACCGTTCAAGGTTCAAAGGTTCAGGGTTGAAGGTTGGTTTCTGTTCGCTAACTCTTTTTGACAATAGGTATAATACATTCATTCGATGTTGGATGTTGGACGTTCGATGTTCAACGTTCATTAGTTTATTTGTCGATTTGATCTGCCGTTTTTTTTAGCCAGCGGCTGGGTTGAACTTTGAACCACTGAACTCAGAACCTTTTTTAAGTTCCATCCCCCAAACCAACTCGTACCCGCTTGCGCGGGCCCCCTGCCCCACCGGGCCGCCAGTCCTTAGGTGCCCGCAGCTCTTCTAGTAAATGTAATTTGTTCTGCCTTTTTAGCCGGTAAAAAATCATCGACCAGGCACAAGGGGTATCTAGACCGACTTCGCAACTGCCGTTCTTCGACCCCCCGCAAGGGCCGTTAAAAAGCCCCTTGGCGCAACGGGCCACCGGGCAGATACCGCCGGTGAAAGTCAACACACAATCGCCGCATCCCCGGCACATTTCCACCCAATTCCCCGGTTTGGCCGAGGCGCCCAAAAAGGTTGTGTTGAGTGCCGGAATCACGGGCAGCGGATCATAGGCATCCGCCAATGTCTGCACGCCGGCACCGCATGCCAGCGATAAAATGGCATCGATACCGGCCGGTAGTGTCTGATATTCAATCACCAGATCCTCCTCACATTGCCTGAGGATCGAGCCCACCTCAAACTTCGGTGGAATACCCGCATAGTGCCTAATCCGGGAAAGTTCGTTGCTCAGCTGTTCGGCCTCTCTTTCGCCGCCTGACAGGCAGACGGTAACACAGCTGCCGCAGCCAAGAACCAGCACTTGTTTATATTCTTCGACCGCTGAAACGATTTCTGCCAGCGGTTTTATATCTCCGACAATCATTTGTTCTCCAATTTTGACGGGGTGTTGACCGATGTTGAAAGTGGCCGCTTCGAAGCGGCTTGTCGTTGCCGGTGCTGCGGACAAAGAGCGTGATTGCGCAAATCCGCTTCACTTATGAATTTTTGTTGATAGGGAGTCGTATAAATCGGTTCACCGCAGACCTGGCAACGAACCAGATCGAGCGTGACCACATCATCCCATTGCCCCGTCAAAAGATGCTGAAACTCGATCGCCTCTTGCGGACAGACTCGCCAGCATTGACCGCATCGGGCGCATTTGGTCATGTTGTGCTGGAGCGTTCGTTGGTCGACCCGATCATTGTAATTTAAGGCCGAGGCCGGACAATTCTCCACACAGGATAAACACCCGTTGCATTTATCGGTTACGCGAAAGTAAGACATGGTCATACAATCATGATTTTTAGGAAATTATTAGCAAATATAATCAACCATAAATGGCGAGGCAACACCCATTCGCCTCAACCGACTCAGCACCTAACTAACCACCGCCGACGAGCAACATAAACTTCACCGAATCACCATCTTTTAGATATCGCTGAGAATACTGGCTTCGGGGCATAAATCCTTCATTGTTGACCATTACCTGGATCGTCACATCCAATTGCCCGTCCTGGTCCAACAATATTTTACGGGATTGCCGGCCGATTCGATTGACAATATACGATATGACATCGGCGACGGTTCCGTCTTTTATTTCCAATTGCGATCTTTTGCCAATCAATTTCGATAACGTCGGCAACCCTATGGATTCTACCTGGATTTTCAATCGAGCACCTCCAACTTTGTTGTTCATTAAGATGAACAAAATTAAAAAAGCATCTTACCATTGAATGGTAGTTTGTCAAGTATTTTTAATCTTTATACTGAGGTGAAAGTTTTTATTGCGTATGAGTATCAAAGCCAAATAAAACAATACGTTCATTATGCTGAACTACTGACAGGTATACCTTTCCAAAGTGGCGATTCAAAAGGCAATAGCGGGTACCGAATGCGTCGTAAAAACCCAATTTGCTTCTCAATGCCACGATCATGGTCGGCAATTGCGGCAGGCAAATTCTGGAGGAGGTGAGTGCAGCCGATGGGAATTGGTCTGCAATAGATGAATTGATAATGGTAAATTTTTCAGATTTGATGGTCTAGTAAAAAATCCCAAATTTGTCATGCCGGATTTGATCCGGCATCCAGAACATATTAAATTTACTGTATTCCGGCCTTCACCGGAATGACGCTTTATGGGGATTTGAGACTTTTTACGATTTCGTCAGATTTGAAATTCGTCATCTGGAGATCCAGATAACGATGGTCTCAAGGTCAGCCCATGTATTTTCGAAAATTTTTGCCTTTTCTTAGAATAAATTTTCGGGGTGTTTTTTCCTTCGTTCGAAAAAATACCTTTCCATTAATAACCTGACCTTCAATTTCATCTTCTCTTTCGAGCCGGTCTAATTCATTGAGAATAGGATGATAGTTGCCATCAAAGTTATTCTCATACAATTGTTTTACCAAGTATTTTAGTGAAATCGACTTGCCGCTTGCCAGAATGA
The DNA here is from genome assembly GCA_050124355.1 of Desulfobacterales bacterium. GTDB lineage: Bacteria > Desulfobacterota > Desulfobacteria > Desulfobacterales > JAFDCJ01 > JAFDCJ01. The sequence continues at coordinate 3,008 of JASFFJ010000628.1, forward strand.
GACCGTGTATTTTTTCTTTTAAGTCTGAATCGTCTGTTAAGGATGATAAGACTTCTTCTTGGGGTGTGCCGGAACTGGTTTTTGGTTTCTCAGGTGATTGATCGTCTAACATTTTCCCCGATACATCTCTTTTTAAACCTGCTGACGCCACCAAACCCGTTGCGGTCTTTTCACTTACATCGTCTTGTTTTGACTGATCCGCGATGTTATCAAGGATTGGATCGGATTTGCTTTTATTTCGATGAATTTGCGTTGAATCCATCCCATGCGAAGGTTGTTCTATAGTTTGTACAAATGCATCCATTTCACGATCAGCCGCATTTAGCGCCCTGTCGGCGCTTTTCAATTTCAGCAAAATGACGCCGGAGGCGATTAGTAATAATAGTAAAAACAGCAGGATAAAAACAATAATATTTGGATGCAACCCAACTGATTTGGATAAGCCTGAAAAAAAACTGATGAGGGCTATTGGTGTCATATCAACATAGTTAAAGGTGTTAAGGATCACAAATAATTTAGCTGATCCAGAGACAAGTTTGGTTTCCTTTGACGGAACAAATGAAATCTGAATATAATTATCGACGCTTTTAGTAAATTGCTTTAACCTGTCAAAAAAATGGGTTCATCACTCTTTGTTTGACTTAACTGTGACCATACATGCTGGCTGCACATTCATTTTTGCCCAGATCCATTACTTCCTGTTCTTCGTCGTCGACCTCCAGTATGCCGGCATTGACTTTGCGGATTTCCCCGTACACATCGGGCTGTTTGCGCATATTGTCTTCGATAAATCGAACGAATTCCTCTTCTTCTGCAATGCCGTAGATATTCGCATTGTTAGCTTTGATGCTGCCCATGGTATCGACAAACACATTGTCAGAGTTTGCTTCACGCCAATCCAGGTAGTGACCCGGTAAGATCAACAGATTGTCATCCATGCCGGCGATTTTAGTCCTGAGAGTTTTATGCAGCAACTTGGACCATTCTTTCGCTTTGCCACCTAAATCCGGTCGACCAATCGATAAAATGAAAATCGTATCCCCGGTAACCAGGTATTTGTCGTCGATCAGATAGGAAGTACTTCCCGGTGTGTGCCCCGGTGTATGAATGGCTTTTATTTCCGGACCTTCGTTCGCAAATCGAAAAATATCCTGATCATTGACACCCCTGTACTCAAAAACCGCATCTTTAAAATCATCTTGATGGCCGACGATCTCGGCACCTGTATCTGAATGAAGGCGTTGGCTGCCGGATATGTAATCCGCCTGCAAATGAGTTTCAAAGGTCTTGATGATTCTGGCGTTATGTTTTTTGGCAAAATTTTGATAATACTCTGCATCCCTGGACGGATCGAATACGACCATTTCATCTCCACAAATCAATCCGTAACTGCAGGATGCCTTACCCGGACGAATAAACTGATAAAGCGAGTACCCGTTTTGCGGTGCCACCAATTTAGGCGTCAGCAGGTTGCCCCAGCTTTTTATACCCTTTTCGAGAATTTTAACATCCTGCCATCCATTGTTCAGCAGAATTTCAGCGACATATTTGGCAGATCCTTCTTTGGCACAGACGATTCGGATGCTTTCTGCTTTGGAAACCTGAAGCTGATCAACTGCTTCTTCTTCTTTCTCGATAAACTCGATATAGGGATGATTGAGGATCTTTGAAAGATGAGGTCCTTCCACTTTAAATCGTCCAAATTCTTCATTGTTGCGCACATCCAGCAATGTAAAATCGTGTCCTGGCTGGGTAACCCAGTCAAATAACTCCTCGGCCGTGTAAGACTGTACTTCCATGAATTACCTCCTTTACTTGCTTTC
>JASFFJ010000629.1:0-4822 GCA_050124355.1 Desulfobacterales bacterium
CGACCCAGAAGATATCCTCTAATTGGAGGTAATATGCTGCAAAGTTATCCAGTCACTTTTTCACCTGACGAAAACGGCACCATTGTTGCCGAGTTTCCAGATGTACCCGAGGCAATGACAGTTGGCTCCGATGAAAAAAATGCGGTCCAATGGGCTCAAGACGCCCTAGTTGTTGCATTAACCGGATACATCGAAGAACGTCGCGATATACCCCCACCATCAAAGGCGAAAAAAGGGCAAAAATTAGTCCATTTACCGCCACAAATAGCGATGAAACTGGCGATTTATCAATCCATGCGAGACCAGAGAGTTACACAGGCTGCTCTTGGCGAGTGTCTGCATGTCGATGGCCGCCAGGTCAGACGCATTTTAGACCTGGATCACAATACAACTCTTTCTCAACTCACCTCCGCATTAAAATGTCTTGGTAAAGAGCTGGTCATCGATATCAGAGATGCAGCATAACCAGTGAGCAGCGGCCCAAATGAACATCGAATCTGAGCGGCATTTACGTAAAATCGCTATCTACTCGCCGTCTGTTCCACGCTTTGGTTCAGTGTCATTTTCCCTTTTATGGTATTCTTTTCAGCCGTTAAACGATCACTCCATAATTTTTCAGCAATTACCAGTATTTCACTGCAGCGCTTTGGGAGCGGCCACTGCCGCTTTATCACTTGTACTACCGCTGGTTCCCGTCATGACCAGAACTGAAGCGGTGGTGCCCACCCGCAGCTTGATTTCCTCGGGCACCTCATCGAGCAGAATGCGCACCGGTACCCGCTGCGCCAGCCTTATCCATTCAAAGGTCGGGCTGATATTCGGCAACAGGTCATAGCCGGTGCTGCCGTCCTGTTGGGCAATGCCCCAGCCCAGACTGTCGACGCGGCCTTCCAGCGGTTTATCGGGATAGGTCATAAGGGTAATGATGGCCCGGTCGCCCTGGCGAATATCCTCGATGTAGTTTTCCCTGAAAAACCCGGTGATCCAGTAGCTGTTGACATCCACCAAGGCCATGATGGGCTGGTTTGCCACGGCCTGGCTGCCCAGCCTCAGATTCAGGTTGGTGACGTAACCGTCAACCGGCGCCTTTTGCTGAGTGAATTCGAGATTCAGCTCCGCTGTTCGCACTTCGGCTTTGGCCAGGCGCACCTGTGCATTCTGATCTCCCGGTGCACCCAGATCAGCCTTGGCTTTGGCCAAATTCGCTATGGCTTCACCCAGCGAGGCCTGCATTTGTAGCAGCTGGGCCTCGGCGTTGGCTTTCTGGTTCACTGCCGCCACCCAGTTAGCCTTAGACTCCTCAACCATCCGTTTGGATGTCGCTCCCTGTTTGTCCAGCGTCCTCTGGCGATCGTATTCCTTTTTGGTTTCCACAACCCGTCCGGCATACCCCTTTATGGCGGCTTCCGACTGTTTGATGGTGGCCTCGGCCGCCTCAACATCCGCCTGAGCAGCCTCGACTTGGCTTCCCAGCGCTTCGATCTGATCACGCGTATTGTCGAGGTTGGCACGCGCTTGATCCAAATCCGCCTCAAACGTACGCCGGTCGATTTCAAACAAAAGGTCACCGGCCTTAACAAACTGGTTGTCCACCACCGGCAGCTTGACCAGTGGGCCAGACACCCGCGGTGTGATCTGGATAACCTGCGCAAACACCTGACCATTGCGGGTCCAGGGATTGGTGATGTAGTCCCAGTACTTTAATGCGAATACTGCGGCTGCGATCAGGACGACAGCACCAGTTGACAGATATTTGAGCATTCCTTTCATAAATATGCCTCTTTATCTATTCGAGTTTGTAAATCTAAAATTACAAGCACCAACTGTTTAAATTACAAATGACAAGCACCAAATAACAAATAAATCTCAAATCCCAATACTCAATGAACAAACTTTCTAAATTCCAAATCACAAGCAGCAAGCTTTAAAGCACCAAATCTCGAGTTTTGAGGTTTCAGGTGTCGGGTTTCGGGTGTCAGGAGAAAGAAACGTGGATCCTGAATCCTATTTGAAATTCTCGTTTGGAACAAAGCAACAGTGGGTAAGACTGTTTACCTAACACTTGATCCGTTCTGAAATCTGAGACCTTTTCGTTAATCGGTTGGCCAGCCCTGAAGATGGGAGTCATCACCTGTGCCGTACGCAGCCAATCCATCTTTTACCTGCCATCTCTGCTCTCGCTCGGGGATTTTCCGCTCCAGCGTTTTCTCCAATCCGTTCAACATGCGAATGCATTCTTTGTAGCGGCCCCTGAATCCAAAATACACTTCGTCTGTAATGTATCCTTTTAGTTTGGCCATATATAAGTGGTGAATCGTCTCGGCTGCCTCACCCCTGCTGCGATTCACGCCTTCAATCTTGTTACGGATATGCCGATCATCATTTTTCTCGGCCAGTTGTGCAGGTGAACTGTTCGACGAGCGCCTTACTTGGCTTCCCAACTCGTACTTTTCTTCTTGAGGCCAATTGTGTGTTAAATCAAATACCTCAATGTGTATTTCGCACAGTTTTTTATAAACCTCAAGGTCCTCCACATCCAAATAGTTTTTCTTTGTCATTTCTTTCCCTATAGAACGTTGAGCCTTTATCTCTCCTGACACCTGAACACTGAAACCTGAAACCTACACCTTTCCCGACACCTGACACCTGACACCTGAAACCTAAGAGTACAGTAGTTGTAATTTATTTGTGATTTGTTATTTGTTATTTCGATTCTCTCGATTTTCTTACCTTTACAATACTCCATTACTCCACCACTCCATTGCTCCAGCACTCCATCACCCCAACACTCCACTACTCCACCACTCCATTAGTTAAATCGGTATAATAAACGTTCCAATCAATCCTGTATAAATCACCGCCAGCGCCACAAACACCAGCGGCGGGTAAAAGAAAAAGCGTGACAGTCGGTAGCGATTGAGCGCGATAGCCGTCAGCGCTGCCAACACGACACCCAGAAACCCCGAAATCAATAGTGGCGGGAAATAGACACCGCCTAGGAAGAACTCGTGGGGGATAAAATTCATGTTAAGCTCCTAATTCAAGAACTTGGTATGATAGTCTTACATTTGCATTTGTGACGTTCTTCAAATTCCAAACTCCAAAATACAAATCACAAATAAACTCCAAATCCCAATATTCAATGCCCAAAACGGTAGAGACAAAATTTGTTTACTTTGACTTTTCCAGAATTAATGATTCATTTGCTTCTCTGTAAATTGCGCCCACTGAACCGGAGGCTTTTATCAATTGTTTGCCATCCTCAATATTCGCAATTGTTTTCGGCAATGTTTTAACGAAAAGCCGAACAGCCTTGGCGAATTGGAAGGTACGTTCTTCAAGATCGTATACAGGTTTTGAATTTTGAATTTCGGTCATTGTAATTTGTTTGTAATTTGTATTTTGTAATTTGGGATTTCATTTAAAAAAAGTTCGCTCTCATCTTGCTCACTCCCCAATCCGTTCTGACACCCGACACCTGACACCTGAAACCTTCTATCAGAACCTTTCTTCCTGCATCAGAACCTTTCTTCCTGCAACTGCTTCCAGTCAATCGCTTCCGCGGCCCGCGTATAATCGATTCCGCTCTCCGATAGTCCTCTGAATGCCCCTAAAATTTGGTAAAAATTCTCTATTTCTCCCTGGTTCAGTTTTCCTTCTTTCAGACCCCGAAACGTTTTACCTATTTTTTCTTCCAAAGTAGACATCCTTGCGGCCAGCCGATCCCAAATCGCATCACCCTGCGAGGCGGCAAGGGCCGGATCCTCGGCCCAAAGCCGCAACTGCTCCTGAGCCGTCAACCGCCAGGCCCGCAGGTCTTCGAGCGCCGCCGCCACCAGCAGATCGGCTTGAGGCAATTCACGAACTTCCACCAATTCCTTGATCCAGTAAGCGATGGCCTGCAGGCCGTTAACCAGCGTCTGTACCTGTTCGGGTGTTTGGCCGGACAGCAATTTGTAGTCAAAGCGCTGACCCATAACGGCTATCTTGGCGGGTATCTCCAGCAGGTCGTTGCGGTAAATCACCATTTGCCAGCGTTTCACCAGTCCCCGATCTTCGTCACGATCCAGAGCCACCCGTGACAGCAGAAACTCACTGTGACAGCAGAAACGGGCCACCAGGCGCAGAAAGGATTTTTCCGGTCTTGGAGATCCCAAAATAAATTGGATCGCGATGGCCAGGATGCAGCCCAGTATGATCATGGCGGCGGAGTTTGCAATGGCGGCAAAGCTGTAGGTCTGTTGATTCTGGATGGACGTAAGCACGATGAACATGGCGATGCCGGCAAATTTGATCAATGCCTGCTGCGGCTGCCAGAATAGGTAGTAATAGCCGAAGGTCACGCCGAATATCATTAGACCGAGTTGGGTGTAGCCTGACAAGTGCGGCATGACAAAGACATACAGGATGACTGCGACCGCCGAACCGCAGACAAACGGCCAGAACATGATCGAAACTCGCTGATGCACCATGACTGCGCCCAACGCCATCAGGGTTGCGAAAAACACGAACATCTCATGTCCCGGGGGATTGACGTAGACCCAGACCAGAAAGGAAATCCACAGGGTCAGCATCACCTGAAAAGCGGCTTTCAACCGGTCCGGGTCGAGCACCGGGTCTAAAATAGGCCGAGTCGTGCGACGGGATTCCCTGGTTGTGGGCTTGATGCCTTTTATATCCTGCACATCGTCAAACAGTGACTGGCTGATATGATCGAGATCGTTAATCTGAGCCCTGGTCACCGCAACCGCCGCCTGCTGAAAATGAGTCAGGCTTCGAAATTTCTCACGATTGGTCTTGAGGCTCGTTCGGCTCGGTGCCG
>JASFFJ010000630.1:0-4822 GCA_050124355.1 Desulfobacterales bacterium
CGGCGTTTGAAGCCGGGCTTAAAAAAGGTGATTTAATAACTGCCATCAACGAAACGAAGATCACCAGTTGGGATGAGATGGCAGAAATAATAAACGCCAGCAATGGAGAATCCATTCAACTAACTTTCCTCCGCGGGGATTCCACCCAGGACCTTTGGATCACGCCTGATCAGGCACCTGCTAAAAATATTTTTGGTGAAGACATCCAACGCTTTATTATCGGCATTACCGCATCGCGGGAGTCCTATTCCAAAGATTTAAACTTTTTACAGGCCCTTTCTGAAAGTCTGATTCAATCCTATCGGGTAACGGAACTGATGGTGGTTATCATTGCAAAGCTGCTCAAAGGCGATATTTCCACAGACACTTTGGGTGGCCCCATCATGATTGCCCAAATGGCAGGAGACTCGGCCAAAGCGGGCGCCGGCAGCCTGATCTCATTTATTGCCTTAATCAGTATCAATTTAGCCATTATCAATCTCTTGCCCATTCCAGTGCTGGATGGCGGCCATCTGCTCTTCTTTTCAGTTGAAGCCATCAAGGGAAGCCCGGTCAGTGTGAAAGTGAGAGAAATTGCCCAGCAAATCGGGTTGTTTCTCCTTATATTGTTGATGATCCTTGTTTTTTACAATGACATTACACGAATATTTTTTAGCTGAACACCATGCCATATCGACTCGAAATTGCGTTAAAAGAAAATCTTTTCGATGCCGAAGGGGAAAGGATCTGTCGCCAGGCCAAAAGCTATTTCGGTATTGAAATGGACAGTGTCCGCTCCATCAACGTTGTAACCATCGATGCCCGACTGTCGGATGAACAATTGAGAGCCGTTCAGACGGAAATTTTTACCAATCCGGTCACCCACTTGTCATCATATGATCCGCTCAAGATTGAATTTGACTGGAGCATCTGGGTCGGCTTTCGCCCGGGGGTTAGAGACAATCCGGGCAGCACGGCAGTCGAAGCCATTGAAGATCTTTTGAACCTTAAATTTGGCTCGGACGCCGCGGTCTATACTTCAAAGCGCTACTGCATCAAAGGTAATGGACTTGGTGCCGGAGACATGGATAAAATCGCCGGCGAACTCCTGGCCAACCATATCATCCAGCATTGGAAAATATTCTCCCGTGATCAGTGGAATCCAGCAGAAGGGGTCGGTCTCATTATTCCAAAGGTCATCCTCGATCATGTTCCGACTGTGACCACGATACCGGTTGAAAGTGATCTTACCCTGGAAAAAATCAGCGATGAACGCAACCTGGCGTTAAATCCCAATGATATCCCCACCATTCGTGCCTATTTCATGGATGACAATAACCGAGCAGCCCGATCGTTGGTAGGGCTTGATGATCCTAGCGATGTTGAACTTGAATATATTTCCCAGGCCAGAAGCGATCACTGCAATCACAACACATTCCGCGGATTATTTCACTATCGCGATCGGACCACCGGTGAAACTGAAATTGTCGATAATTTATTTAAAACCTTTATTGAGGTGCCGACCCTGAAGTTAAAAGCCAAAAAGCCGTGGGTGATTTCGGTATTGTGGGATAATGCAGGTGCCGGACGTTTTGACAATGATCACTATTATGTGATTACGGGAGAAACGCATAACTCTCCATCGAATATGGAAGCCTATGGGGGTGCTATCACGGGTATCGTGGGTGTTTACCGAGATCCGCTGGGGACCGGCAAAGGATCAAAATTAGTAATGGGAAGTTATGGCTTCTGCGTCGGTCCGCGAGATTATGATGGTGACCTCCAACCGCATCTACATCCCAGACGTCTTTTGGGCGGTGTCATTGAAGGCGTGCGAGACGGCGGTAATAAAAGTGGCATTCCCACAACCTTCGGCCAGGTGTTATTTCACCCGGGCTATTTGGGAAAATGCCTGGTTTTTGTGACTGCTGTGGGAATGATGCCGGCGGAAATCAACGGTGCCCCGGCTGAGAATAAACGCACCTCCGCCGGTGACTTGGTCATCATGTGCGGTGGGAGAGTCGGCCGAGACGGAATCCATGGGGTCACCGCCGCCTCTGAAACGTTCTCCGAACACACACCGGCCGGACATGTTCAGATCGGCGATCCCTACACCCAGAAAAAAATGCATGATTTTTTGCTGGAAGCACGGGACGAAGGGCTAATCAGGTTTATTACGGACAATGGCGGCGGCGGGTTGTCGTCATCCATCGGGGAATCAGCCCGGTTTTCCAACGGCTGTGAGATCGAGCTGGAAAAAGTGCCCTTGAAATACGAAGGACTCGACCAATGGGAAATCTGGGTATCGGAATCCCAGGAGCGAATGACCGTTGCTATTCTCGCCGATGATCATGATCGCTTTTTTGAGTTGTCCAAGCAGCATGCCGTCGAAAGTACCGTCATCGGCCGCTACACGGATTCAGGCAAGCTTCACATCACCTATGATGGCAAGACCTGTGCTTATGTGGATCTGGACTTGCTCGAATCAGGTTTCCCTCAGTGGGAATTTGAAGCTGAATGGATCTCTGCCGCACAACGAGGACTATTCGAACCGGTTCTCAGGCCGCCCCAAGATTATGCCGGGCTATTAAAAGATCTTCTTTGCCGGCCAAATATTTGCTCGACCCAATGGATAACCCGGCAATATGATCACGAAGTTCAAGGAACCAGTGTGATCAAGCCCCTGGTCGGTGCCGAGCGTGACGTGGACAGCGATGCTACCGTGATCCGACCGGTACTTGAAGCTCAAAAAGGCCTTGCATTCGCCCAAGCCCTGCTGCCGACCTATTCCACCATCGATGCCTATCACATGACCAGTTGCAGCATTGATGAGGCGGTGCGCAGGCTTTTAGCCGTGGGAGCCGATTTGGATCACATCGGTGGTGTCGATAATTTCTGTTGGCCCAATATCCAGTACGATCCTGCCAGCAATCCGGACGGTAAGTTCAAGGCGGCCCAGCTGGTGCGTTCCTGCCGGGCTTTGCGTGATTTATGTATGGCCTATGAAATTCCATTGCTTTCAGGTAAAGACAGCATGTATGTCGATGGAAATCTTGCTGGTCGCTACGGTGAGACTCATAAGGTCTCAGCCCTTGAAACGCTGCAGTTTTCCGCCATCTCGGTAATCGAAGACATCACCCGTTGCGTAACCATGGACAGCAAAATTGCCGGCGATCTAATCTACGTTCTGGGATCCACCGGCAATGAGCTCGGCGGATCTGAATATTACGAGCATCTGGGATACGTCGGATGCAATGTTCCCAAAGTTCGGACGGGTGAGTTTCTGCCCTTGTACCGCCATGTTAAATCCGCCATTGAGAATGACCTGGTGGCCTCTGCTCACGGCGTATACCGCGGTGGTTTGGCCGTTCATTTGGCCAAAGTCGCCATGGGCGGTAATCTCGGCATGCATGTCAACCTTGAGCAAGTTCCCAGACGCCATGTTGAGCGTGCAGATATCCTGTTGTTTTCTGAATCGGCCGGACGCTTCATTGTAACGGTCGATCCGGTTAAGCGCGCTGCATTTGAAGAACTTTTTAAAGGATTGCCCTGCGGCTGTATTGGAACGGTTACCGAGATACCGGATTTCGTTGTTCAAGGGACAGAATCCGAGGTCATCATTCGGCTGCCTCTGGCAGATTTAAAGATGGCCTGGAAGAAGACCTTTGGGGATCTAATCTAGCACAGAAGACAGATGACAGAAGATGGATGACATCTGACCTCTGAATTTATAGGGAGGAATTCTTGTGGGTGATATCAAGGCACTGGTGCTGACCGGTTATGGATTAAACTGTGATCATGAAACGGCCTATGCTTTAGCACTGGCCGGTGCCGATGCTTCGCGGATTCACATCAATTCCCTTATAGATGGCTCGATCAGTCTTAAAGACTTTCAGATCCTTGTGTTTATAGGCGGATTCAGTTGGGGTGACGATCATGGTGCTGGCGTGATTCAAGCCGTTCGGCTGAAGACGAACATCGGCAGTCAGATTATCGAATTTGTTGAAAATGGTAATCTTGTTCTGGGGATTTGCAATGGATTCCAGTCTCTGGTCAACCTGGGTCTGCTGCCAGGCTTGGGGTGCAACTATCAACGTCGATCGGTGGCGCTAACCTATAATGACTGCGGAAATTTTAGAGACCAATGGGTCACCCTTAAAGTGAATCCGGCATCTGCCTGTATTTTTACCCGGGGAATCGATCTGGCGGAACTACCGGTGCGCCATGGTGAAGGTAAGTTCTATACAGACGCTAGCACCCTGACTGAGCTTTGGGAAAATAACCAGGTGGCCATTCAATACGCCCTGCCCGACGGTGAACTTGCTCACGGTCGTTTTCCTTTCAACCCCAATGGTTCGATCAACGATATCGCCGGTATTTGTGACCCCACCGGGCGGATTTTTGGCCTGATGCCGCATCCGGAAGGTTACAACCACTGGACCAATCATCCCGATTGGACGCGTCGCAAAGAAATCGCCATGCGCCGCGGCATCCCCCCGTATACCAGTTTGCCTGTCGGTATTCAGTTCCTTCAGAATGCCGTTGATTTTCTCCGCAACTAGTACTTATCAAGGATTTTATTTGATAACTTCTTATAAGAACCTAAGGTTTCGCGATGTTCCCCCGCTTCCGCTCTGCGTTAGACGGGATCTAAGACAGGCTTCAGCAATTAAAACTTTTTAAACAATAAAAAAAACGCCAATTCCAACCGAAACGGAATTGGCGTTTTTTTCAATATCTTGTCTTCTATTCTAATTTAAACGGAGTAATGATTCTGGCTCCCGGCTCAATCGCCTTGAGGGAATCGGTGATGAGCACCGTAGCGGTTGTTTCTTCAGTGTGA
>JASFFJ010000631.1:0-4809 GCA_050124355.1 Desulfobacterales bacterium
ACGGGTTTGCCCTTTGAATGAATAATTTCAGATATCGTGGGTGAACCGGTCGGTTGATTCAAGGCCCGGGTAATTTCTGCCGCTGAATCGACCAGAACGGGCATAGACGGCATACTCAAGATTTCACAGTCTCCCGGTACCTCAATGTCCACAAAATCATCCCCGAAATCCACCTTGATTTTCTTCCAATCGCGGGTATCCGCACCCCTTATAGTCTCCGCAATTTCCTTTTTCATGGTCAACCTCTCAATTTTACGATTGCCTTATATCAATGCCTCGAATAGTCGGCTCCAGGTTCAGAGTTCAACGTTCAAAGGTTATAAAATTCTGATATTCTATTCTTTATGCTCCATAGTTTGAATAAGCCTATTTCACTCATTGGGTGAAAAGGTGTTATTATCACATTAAGGCTTAATTCTTTTGATAGTAGCGGGTTGGAAGCTTTCCAACCCGGAACGTTGAACTCTGAACCGCTCAACCTTGGTAATAGTCAATTTCATCACGCATTGCAATACCGGAAGATGGAGCGTTCATACTAAAGTAAACGTAACTTCTAAACCGGATGCATTAAGAAGCTTTACAAGACAATGAAATCACAAATCTCAGGTACCAAATTGCAAATAAATCACAAATCTCAATTTTCAATGACCAAAACATTCGCCACCGTAGTATGACATCACTTCGCAAACCCGATTCTACCAATGATGAAGCAGCTAGGCACGACTGTAAACAGATTATTTGTTTGGAATTTTGAATTTAGTGCATTGGGATTTGTTTGAGATTTGATTTTTGGTGCTTGGAATTTTCATTATTATCATTAAGTAGTCAATTATTTTAAATGACGGAGCCCTGAAATTGCATCAATTATCCTCATTCCCAAATCAATCCGGCAATGGTATTGGTTCCGGCACTACGATTTGGCGAGGATCCGTTACGCCAGGCGTAGAGTAAAAATGGTCAGTCTGATACATAATTCGATTGAGCATGTGGTCCAGTTGCCGACGATATGTCTCGCACTCTTGCCGGGAAGCGTCAACAGGTACATATAGGTAATTATCGGCATACAGGGCAACAATGCGGGCAAACGCTTTGGGAATAATTGTCCGGTCCCAGCTCTGCAATTTCCAGAATCGATCCGCGCTCCATATCACCGGAATGATTGGAAGACCGGTACGTTTGGCAAGATAGATGATCCCAGGTTTGGAGAGAAAGCGCGGTCCTCTGGGTGCATCCGCCACCAGCCCGCCCCTGTAGCCTTTTTTAACGAGGGCTTCCATTTTACGATAGGCCTTTCGACCATCCCGGGATGATGATCCCCTGGCGGTGATCCATCCGAAACGCTTGGCCGCCTGGGCGGCCAGTTCACCGTCTTGGCTGGCACTGGCAATTGAAACGATGTTCCGGTTACGGTACCAGTAAATAACGAAAAACAACCCCCTGTGCCAGCTGGCATAGAGAAGGCCTTTTCCGGGGTTATCTTTTAAATAACGCGCTTCTATCCCGCGGCCGAACTCGGAGATACGGCAGGTGCTCAGCCATAATGTCGCCACTAGTTTAGCAACCCAACCAAAGGCATAAAATGCCGCACGTTTCCAAATCTTCATAATGGTATCAATTTTGCAGTGGTTATATGATAGGTTATGCGATACGTTCGTAATGAGATACTTTATCTTGTGACCAAATTTTTATCAAGCCGTTTCGATCACTAGTATTCGGCAACGTAACTATCTAAAATATTATTGAAATTAAAGAAAAAAATCGAATTGTGCTTAAATGTATCAAACGGTCACATAAATAATCCTGGAATAGGAACTCAAATTATTCTTTTAAATTTTCCTATAGTAAGAATAAAACCGTCATTTTAATGTCATAGAAGCGTTACCGTGTAAAACCTGTTGTTATAAGCATAAACGGGGTTGCCACCTGAAGATTCGTGCTTACGATATTGCTGAAGGCCGTTGGGGAATCTAACGCTCGCACACCTGGACATACTGAAAATTACTAAACTTCTCTGCTGATTGCTCGCCCAAGGGCCTAAGCGGCACTTTTCAGAATTACCCTCAACCCCAAAACCATATAGAATTTGTGAGGAGCACGATACCGGCCTAATGTATGGTTTGCATGGCATTGGCCGACCCAATAGTATCTAGCGGGATTTCTAAAATTATTCCAGACTTCCAACATTCCAATTGGGGCCAAGCCCCTAACTTGAATCTTTCGGGGAGGAAAAATGTCTAATAACGCCAGCACACTCCGCCACCATCTGACCGAAGTAAAAGAGGGCAACCGTTGTTTTGAAAATGCTTTTCAGGGTGTATCGCGAATGATCCTGGACAGCGAAATCACAAAAGCAGTGGTCAACGGTAAAACGACATATGATTTCAGCCTATTCCGTGAGGGATCCAAGCATGTGATCGGTATGTACGATGAGATCAACAGTTTTGTCTCTTATGTGAAAGACGCCGCCGAAGGGGGATCATCCAAAGAAATGGCCTTTGTGCTTGTGGGCGAACCGGGAAACGGGAAAACCTTCTTGGTTGATTTTCTCTCCAATAAATATCGCGATTTTCTGTCAAAAGATAAAAACCGCAAGTACACCTTCAAGTTTTTAAATCTCGCGAAGCTGGAAAATTACGGCCGAATCGCCACGATTGAATCACAAACCTATGAAGACCCCATGATCCTGGCGATGAATCTGTTTGAAGATCCTGATCAAAATAAGGAATTTCTTGCCAAACAAATTGGTTTTTCAGACAAAGAAATTGAGACCCTTTATGAAAATTACCGCCCCATCGGCGCTTGCAGCGGTTATATCTGGAATGATATCAGAAACTTTACGAGTGGTGCCATTGATGAAATGCTCAAATTTATCGAAATCATTCCGGTGCCGCTAACTGAAAGCTTGGGGACCGTGACCGGCAAATACCCCGCCAAAGATAAAATTACCTCCTCCTCGGTCGACCTGCTGGGTGAGGAGTCGATTCAGCGCCTGCTTCACATCACGGATACCAACAACCCCTATCGATTTGATTTAAGACGGGGCGCATTGGCCCGGGTGGCGGGTGGCGGGATCCATTTCAGTGACGAAATTTATAAAAACAAAAAAGATTTGGTACAGGTGTATCTAGGGGTCATCCAAAACCGCAGTATCGAAATTGACGGTTATAAATGGCCCATAGATACCTTGATCGTGGCCACCAGCAATAATTCCGAATTTCACCGCTTCCTGTCTGAAAAAGAAGAAGCCCCCATTGTCGATCGCTGCCGTATTTGCTATGTGTCCCATAACACCAATTACAAGCTGCAAAAAGATCTCACGAATTACGCCATCGGAAGCGAGGCCCGCACGACCTTAACAAGGGAAAATCTGCACCAGGACCCCAATTTAAATTATGCAGCCTCAATTGCCGTTGTGTTATCACGTTTGCCGCGTTCGGAAAAATTGACCCCGGTGGAAACCATGAAACTTTCCGCCGGAGAGGTCGCTGGTGAAAAGAGCATCAAAACCTTGGCCGAAGTCATCGACACCCTTAACCAAGATCCGGAAATTATCAACCGTTTTGGTCAGAAAGGCCTGGGGCAGCGAAATCTTGGACGAGCCATCCAGTTGTTGATTGAAAGCTCGGAAACCAATGAAGGCCAATGCATGTTCGCCAATGACGTCTTCAAGGCCCTGGATCGGATCATCCTGGATTATGTCACTGAAGCCAATGACAGAACCAAATACCTTGAAGACCTTAAGACCGCCAAAGGATTATATCGCGAACGCATCATGACCGAAATGTTCAACGCCTATATGGACGAGCCCTTTGCGATTCGAAAAGATGTGATGAATTATGTTAACATGATCATCGGAATCGATGCGGAAAATCTGGGTGCCGATAAGATGTGGAAATATAAGGACCCCCAAACCGGTGAGCTAAAGGCACTTAAGATCGACGAGCGCTATATTAACAGTGTCGAAGAACGGTTGGGGCTTAAAAGTGAGGAGCAGCGCGAGTCTTTTCGCACTTCCATCCGCAAAATCTACGGCCAGAAAATATCCGTCAATCCGGACTATGATTTTATGGACAACCTTGAGCTGGTCAAGGCGGTCACCGATGTGCGGTTAAAATCCGACATCGCCGGTGCCGGCAGCCTGATCGGTGCCCTGGCAAATCGAACCAACGAAGAAAACCAAAAACTCTACGACCGTATGATCGACACTATGTTAGAAAAGCTGGGCTATTGTAAAACCTGTGCGCAGAAGACCATCGAGTATTTCTGCACCCAAGAAGATGAGAAGTGATTGAATTCGGATATTGGAATGCGGAATGTATAATAAATGGTGGAGGTAAGCGAGTTGAAGACAGATAACAAGTGACAGATGACGGATGTCAGAGATCAGCGCCACCGCTGGCCCCGGGAGCGACCAGTTTAATCGAAAAGGAAACTTTGGCAATGTAGTTTCATAGGTGAAATTAACACCTTTGATGCCTGACAACCGACACCTGAAACCTTCATTTTCTTGCAACATGTTGTCAGAAAAAGACCCCTAAAAACCTATTTAAGAATGGCGCATGACAGATGACCTGTTTCAAATAACGGGGCAAACACCATGAAACCTAAACTGATCGACCTGTATAATAGACTCAAAAAAAACGGTATCACCCCCGAACAAGATCAAAGGATGCGGCTGGAACTTGAGTATACAGGCACCCATGATCTGCCCGAAGATAACTCCCCCGGAGCCGGATCAACATCTGCGACATCGGGTTCGCGGGATATTTACGCTTTCCACGATTTGACTGATTTACAGGGTATGACTGC
>JASFFJ010000632.1:0-4769 GCA_050124355.1 Desulfobacterales bacterium
ATTGTCAACCGCGAAGGGATTGGAGATATCCTGGCCAATGGCACCCATTGGGCTGCCAAGGAGATTGGCAATGGTGCGGATGAATACGCCCATAACAACATAAAGAAACATGAGCAGCTGCCGCTCAAGCTGTCAATGCTCAATCCCATTTATTATCTGATGTATTGTACCGGTGAGAAGATAAACATCACCCAGATTGAAGGGCAGTTTCCCCAGGCCGCGTTTCCCAAAAGAGAGCATCGCGAAAAATTTGTCAAGGATTGGTTTCAGGTCCCTGATGATAAATTCAAGCAATATTTTCTGGACTGGGAACCGCGCGGCGAAAACTCAAATCCCTACTATCCGACGCCGAAAATAGCGTGTGATATTGTCGACTGGCAGGAAAAGATGCACTACATTGATGACGCCTTGGGAATGTGTGCCGGTTTGTCATCTTTCCACTTGAAACCACCCTATCATATCCACAATATTCCTAAATTTATCTCAGCCGGAGCTGGCTTTGACATGGATGAAGACAAGCTTTCCAAAGCTGCCAAGCGTTACCGGACGTTGGTGCGGGCCATTAATATCAGAAGAGGCATGCGCAGAAAAGATGAGAAGCCGCCCGAGGACCATTGGAAGAAACGATTTCCCGAATTGGAAAAAGAACTCTTGGATACCTATTACAAATTCAAGGGCTGGAATAGCGAGGGGATCCCGACGAAAGAATCCTTACATGAATTGGGCCTGGATTTTGTTAGCGAAGATTTTATTGAGCGGGGAATTTTGGCAGCCGGCGAAGACACCTTGAGTGAAGACGCTTCAACCGTCAAAGAGACAAATTAGAGGGGAGGGTGTGAACCTTGAGCGAGCCAAAGCAAAAGAAAACAATTAAAACCATAAAAATAGATGTTGATAAATGCCATGGTTGCCGGGCCTGTGAGATGATTTGCTCCGCCTTTCACGCCGAGCCCAAATACAGCAGCAACAATCCGGCCCGGGCTCGTATTCGAGTGATCCGCGACCCGCTGAGAGACGTATATGTTCCTGTCTATGCGGGGGAATATACGGTGGCTGAATGTGCCGGCAGAGACAAATATACCATTGATGGCAAGGAATACGATGAGTGTGCCTTCTGCAGGGCGTCCTGTCCTTCTAGAGAGGAGTTCAAAGAACCTGATTCCGGTCTCCCGTTGAAATGCGATATGTGTGAAGGAGAAGAAGAGCCGCTATGCGTGAAGTGGTGTACGGTGGACGCCCTGGTGGTCGAGGAAAGAGAGGAAGAAGTCGAAGAGCAGGAGGAACCGGAAGATCTCGAGATCGGCTTGGAATCACTGGCAGACAAGTATGGCATGGACAAAATACTGGATGCCGTTGCTCGGATGTCAAAGAAGGATGAGTAATGATAAGGTTCCCCGTTCAAGGTTCAACGTTCAGAGGTTTACCCCCGGCGCCTGGTACTATCATGGTTTGCAGTCTAATGCCTTTTGCTGAGTGCTGTAATTTTATGCGACCGATTTTATTGCTGTCTATGAAATATAACCATAGAACGAAGCGATTCAATCAAACCCTGAACGCTGAACCCTGAACCTTTGAACCCATATTACCTGAACCGGGAACCTTTAATATTATATAACGAGGATTGATATCGACCGTGGAAACAGCAGCCCCCTTTATAGAAGTCATAGATGAGATCAACGAGGCCGGTGGGGAAATATATAAGTTATGCTTTCAATGCGGACTGTGTGATGTCGTTTGTCCCTGGAATAAGGTGAGAACGTTTAGCATGCGCAAACTTATCCGTGAGGCGGCATTCGGCTTAAGTGAGGTGGAAGGTGAAGATATATGGCGTTGCACGACCTGCGGGACGTGCCCGGCACAGTGCCCTAGAGGCGTCAAACAAATTGACGTCAGCGTTGCCCTGCGAAGATTGGCCTCGCAATACGAAATGTTTCCAGCCTCTGTTAAACCGGCCCGTACCGCAAGAGCCAGCCTGATTTCCGAAGGCAATCCCCTGCAGGGGGAACGGGGCAAACGGGCGGAATGGGCCAAGGGGTTGTCGATTAAACCCTATGAAGAGGAGATGGAAGTCTTGTATTTTGTCGGCTGCTATTTTTCCTATGACCCGCGGATGAAAAAAGTTGCCCAAGCCACGTCCAATATCCTCAAGCAGGCTGGTGTTGATTTCGGTATCCTGGGCGACAAGGAAAACTGCTGTGGCGAAAGTATTCGTAAAACGGGCAGCGAGAAGGTGTTTAAAAAACTGGCCAAAGAAAACATCAAAACGTTTGTTGATAATGGTGTAAAAAAAATCATTGTTTCCTCGCCGCATTGCTACCATACCTTTAAGAACGAATATCCCGAATTCATGGTCAATTTCGAGGTTCTTCACATGAACCAGTATGTGCTGGAACTGATCAATCAAGGAAGGCTCGAAATTACAGGAGAATTTGAAAAGTCCGTCACCTATCATGACCCCTGCTACCTGGGAAGGCACAATGGGATTTATGATGAACCCAGAGAGCTGTTAAACAAGGTTTCCGGGTTGAAACTGGTTGAAATGGAAACGTGCAGAAAAAATAGTCTGTGTTGCGGCGGCGGTGGCGGCAGAATCTGGATGGACACGCCCCAGGAAGAGCGATTTTCCGATATTCGACTGCGGCAGGCCCAAGCGACCGGTGCCCAAGTTCTGGCAACTTCATGTCCATACTGCATCACCAATTTTGAAGAAAGTCGTCTGAACCTTGAATACGAAGATGTCCTGGAGATCAAAGACATCACCGAAATTATCAATGAGGCAATTTAGTTCAATTTAGTCATTCTTTAGATGTTGAGGAGATAGGTAGTGGGAAACGAAGTTTTGCCAACAGAGGTCATTCAACAAATATCCGGAAATCCTGGCAGCAGTGATTTTGGCGACGTTTTGGTTGTCGGCGGCGGTGTCAGCGGGATCCAGGCTTCGCTTGATCTTGCCACCGCCGGTTTTAAAGTTTATCTGGTTGAGAAGGGACCAAGCATCGGCGGCCACATGGCCCAGCTTGACAAGACGTTTCCAACCAATGATTGCTCGATGTGAATCCTGGCACCCAAACTGGTCGAGGTCGGCCGGCATCCAAACATAGAGGTTGTGACATTTACCGAAGTTGTGCGTGTGGCAGGGCAAGCAGGTAACTTTAAGGTAACCTTAAAAACAAGACCGCGCTATATAATTGAAGACAAATGCACCGGGTGCACAACCTGTGTCGAATACTGCCCGGTGGAGTATCCGGACAAATTCAATCAGGGAATATCAGATAATAAAGCGGTCCATGTATACTTTTCCCAGGCCATCCCCCTGATTACCTATATCGATGACAGCTGTCTTTTCCTTAAAGAGAAAAAATGTGACATCTGTAGAAGTGTCTGCCAGGCAGACGCCATCGATTTTAAGCAAACCGTCCAGGAAACAGAAGTAAAAGTGGGGGCGATTATTCTATCCTCCGGGATGACGCCTTATGATCCCTCAGTTAAGGATGAGTATGCCTACACAACTATGCAGAACGTGGTCACCAGCATGGACTATGAGCGTCTGTTGTCATCCACCGGCCCTTATGGTGGTAAGGTCCTGCGCGCTTCCGACAAGAAACATCCTAAAAATATCGCCTGGATTCAATGCGTTGGATCCCGACGGGTTACCGAAGGGGATAACAGCTATTGTTCCGGGGTCTGCTGCACCTATACCCAAAAACAGGTCATATTGACGAAAGAACATGATGGTGATGCCCGCTGTACCATATTCCATAACGATATCCGTTCTTTTGGCAAGGACTTTGAACGCTACTACCAGCGAGCCGAAGAACTCGACGACATCCGGTTTATCAGAAGCTACCCCTCCATTGTTGCAGAAAACCCGGAAACCAAGAACGTGGTTGTCAAATATGCGACATCCGACCAGGGCGTAAAAAAAGAAGAATTTGACATGGTGGTCTTGTCCATTGGGTTGAATCCGCCGGAGGAATATAAAGAACTATCGCAAAAATTTGGCATCGCGCTCAATTCGCACGGATTTAATAAAACCATTGATTCCAACCCCATCCTGACCAACCAGCCCGGGATATTTGTCAGCGGGGCCTTCCAGGGACCCACCGATATTCCCGAATCGGTATTCAGCGCCAGCGGTGCCGGTTCCCAGACTGGCGAACTGCTCGATTACCGGCGGGGCAAACTGGCCAGGGAACGGGTCTATCCGAAAGAAAGGGATGTCTCCAAGGAAGCGCCCAAGATAGGCGTTTTTGTCTGCCACTGCGGGGCCAATATATCCAGCATTGTCAACGTTCCCAATACCGTTGAGTATGCCTTGACCTTACCCAATGTCGTCTATGCCACCGAGCAGATATTTTCATGTGCCAACAACTCCGCCAAGGAAATTGCCGAGCTGGCAATGGAAAAAGGGCTTAACCGGGTGGTCATTGCCGCCTGCTCTCCCAGGACACTTGAACCCTTGTTCCGGGATACGCTGCGGGAGGCAGGGCTGAATCAGTATTATCTTGATATGGCCAATATCCGTGAACACTGCTCCTGGGTTCACGCCAAGCAAAAAGAGGACGCCACCCAAAAGGCTCAGGATATTGTCCGGATGTCGGTCGCACGGGCGAGCTACCTGGAACCGCTAAAGGAATTTGACCTGCCCGTCAACAAGACGGCGCTAGTGGTCGGTGGCGGTATCGCCGGCATGACCTGTGCACTGTCTATCGCCAAACAGGGACATGAGGTTCAGCTAGTGGAAAAGGATAAAGAATTGGGCGGCGTGG
>JASFFJ010000633.1:0-4746 GCA_050124355.1 Desulfobacterales bacterium
ATAAGGGAAGAGCTGAAACCGAAAAGCTTTCCTAAAAGCATCTTTATAAAGGAGGCGAAATACCCTCCACCATATAAGGAAGCATATCAAAAATCAAAATTTACTGAATTGATTCAAACTTATGCTGAAGTTCTAAAATTAGGTTATCTTCCCTCTGATTATTCCATTGGTCATTATGATTGACGCCCTCCAAGTTAGGTATTCGAAAAAAACCAGCGATGCGACGTCGAACACTAATCCCGATCATACTTAATTCCAAGTACGAAAGAAAACCGCCGTAATCTCTTTTGGCTATTGTTGTCCGGCCAGATCGTCAGTACGAACTGATCCTCAAAGCCTTGTTAAGGCGTCATGAATCATGGGTACAGCGAGATAATACTATCTCCGGAGCTGTGAAATACTAAATTCACCGTATTGCATAACCCTTTTTCTATGGTAAATACAATACAAAGCGTATGATTGGGCAGTAAAATATGCCTAGGCGTATGTTTTTTTGTCCAGCACGATTCAAGAACAGGAGGTGCATCGTGAGGAAACCATGGTTACACAGTTCAATAGTCGTCTTGTTTAGCCTTACAGTTTTGGCCACTTGGTCATTTATACCGGCACATGCAGAGAAAAAAACAGTCAAAATTGCTTATGAAGAATGGTCCTCGGAGATTGCCAGCACCAATCTGGTGAAGGCTGTCATCCGGGAAAAGCTCGGACATAGATGCATCATCAAACGCATGAGCGTGACAGACATGTACGAGGCGATCACCAATAAAACCCAGGATGCCATGCTGGCAGCCTGGCTCCCCGGTCAGAAAACTTACTATGACAAATACAAGGACGGCATCGATGACCTGGGTCCGAATCTGAAGGGAGGGCGACTGGGTCTGGTAGTGCCCCAGGTTTCAAGTACCTGGCTGCTGGCTCAAGACGGCCAACACACCGAACCGTATATGGAAATCGACTCGATCGAGGAAATAAAAGATCATTACGATGACTTGAATGGAAAGATCATCGGCATCGAGTCGGATTCGGGTATGATGACCATCATGCGGGAAAAATTGATTCCAGCCTACGGCCTGGAAGATTTCGAGCTGATCCCGGGAACCGAAGTCTCCATGACCGCCGAGCTTGCCAACGCCATCAAAAAGAGAAAGTGGATCGTGGTCCTGGGCTGGACGCCGCACTGGAAATTTGGGCGCTGGAAGCTGAAGTTCCTCGAAGATCCCAAAAACGTCTGGGGAAGCGAAGAGAGCATCCATACCCTGACTCGCAAGGGGTTAAAGGAGGATATGCCCGACGTCTACAAGTTTTTGGACAACTTCAACTGGTCTCCTGAAGAAATGGAACAGCTCCTACTCTGGAACGAGATGGGAGGAAATCCCTATGACAACGCCAAACGCTGGATGCGCAGCAATCCGCAACGCGTCGAAGCTTGGCTGAATTAGCCAGTCAGATGGACGTAATGATTTTTGATTAAGCATTTTGCCGATGCAGACATGGACGAAATTCAAACTTTTTTCGTTACCAATCCTTTCTCAATGGCATAGGCGGTCAGGGCCGGCGCGCTGTGTAAATTTAATTTGTTCATGATGTTCGAGCGGTGCTTGTCGACCGTTTTGGAACTAATATTCAGAATTCTGCCTATTTCAACACTTGAATACCCCTCGCCCACCAATTTAAGCACCTCTTTTTCGCGTTTCGTCAAGCTTTCCCATGAAGTCTCTTTTTTCAGTTTTTTTCGCCCTTCGATGTATCCCTCTAATACTTTGCCTGAAACGGCGGGGCTGATATATGACTTGCCGGCAAGCAAGCTGTTGATTGCTGTCAAAAGCTCGTTGTGACTATCATTTTTCAGACAATACCCGTCGGCGCCGTTTTCAAAAGCCTCCAAAATATATTCTTCCGATGTGTGAAAAGTAAGAACCAGTATTTTGGTATCTTCGAACTGTTCCTTGATATCCTTGAGGGCAGATAAGCCGCTCATCTTTGGCATCGCCAAGTCCAGCAAAAGCAGGTCCGGCGAATACTGCTCAACGCACTTAATGGCTTCAAGACCATCCTCGGCTTCTGCAACAATCTCAATATTTTCTTCGGATTCCAATAGCGACCGCAGGCCTTTGCGAACTAGTGTCTGATCTTCGGCGATAACAATTTTTCTTTTCAATGATATGTTCCTATCTATCAATTTCAATCTCAACATAAATGACTGTAAATCAAAAATTACATAATTTACCGTAATAACCGTTGCGATTGCTTGTGTTAGGGTTAATTGATTTTTGAGACAGTTGCCATTGCCTGCTAAACCCTGATCTGTCGAAATGGCGGCAACGTTATCCGCCGAACCTAAACAACCGGGTCCGACGCAATTCATCGGCTCCCTTTTGTAAGAAATAATACCAGGTTACGAAAAAAAATCAATTCCGGAAAACGGTTTTAAAGCAAAATCACAATGATTAATTGACAGACAAGAATTAATGATCAATCGAATATATAACATGACACGCATGGGGTATTGCGAACTCATGGAATACAAAAATTTAGACAATCGCATTTTATTATGGCTGGTAAAAGAAAGGAAGGAAAAGGGTAACGACGGACCTTACCGGACTTTTATCTTATACAAATTCTACTCAGACTTGCCCGATGAATATATTTCCAATGATCGGTGGAATTCTATGGGGATCTAAATCAGGTATTAAAATACAGAACCGATACCGCTTTATGGGTAATAAACGCTTAGTCGATTACCTCCTCGAAGCACCGCATTTTGGTTCATTCGCTTCGTCAGCTCAAAGAACAGCCTCACTGCTTTTTCCATTTCGCTGTATGAGAATTCTGCTTCTATTAGTTTATCATTTTCAGTGATGATTTTGCCGTCGTTTTCAACAATTCGTTCAATTACTTGTTCTTTCATGGCATGTTCCAACAATCTGTCCGGTTACTGCTGCCAGCCTAAACATAATGATTTGTTTTTCGATTAGGCTTACCTGATACGATAGTCGAAGATTCGGATGCGTCCCCGTCTGTTGATTTTCAATGAGGTTTGCCCTCCGGCAGTTAAGTCCTGCCAAATGTTCATGGCGTCATCAACCGAACTGATGGTCTGGTCGTTGGCGGCCGTTATAATATCACCATTGCGCAAGCCCATTCTGCGAAAAATTGAAGATGGCTTGATCCGGGTTATCTTAAAGCCATCGGGGTGCGGGCGGAAATTCGCCTGAGACATGAGGGTCTCGATATCGCTAACCGCTTTTTGTATTTGAGAACTCCTAAGATATCTTCTTTGCCGAACTGGCCGTCTCTCTTGCCTATCCGGCATATTTCTAATTCTGCGGGCGTTGCCGATGCGGGCGTTGCCGGTGCTTTGGGGATCGACAATGCGCAGGATCTCATTGTTGCCGTTGACACTCAAAATAACCTTTTCCCGCAGGATTTTTTTTATTTGCGCGCCTTGAACAATGTCACCATGCCTGTAGAGATGCTGATTTTCTCGGCGTCTCTTTTTGCTGGGTTCTTCTATAATGGCATACGTTCTTGAAGGGTCTTTTCCAACGACGGTTCCCCATAGTTTCAGATTTTTTTTTGTTGGCTTGATTTTCTCAATGATGATTTTTTCATCGGTGGCATCGATACTTTTTCTTGTCTGGAAAATATCTCGCTCGACAATGGCGTTGTAATTCGAAAGCGGCGGTGTTTGAAATTCCGGCGGAATTAAACTATGACGATTTTTCGAAATGGGTGGATTATGCCACTCACCTCGATTTAGCTGAGCCGCGAATATTTTATAGGCGGTATCGACACTTAAAAAACTGATTGCAGCTATCAGAACAATATTTATCAACGGAAGCAGATGTTTCATAATTTCTGCGTAAAGATGAAAGGTTATCGCGTCTTTTTATTTTTGCTCTCATTGTTGACAGTTCAACAACTTATATTTTAAAAAACTGAATCATATGTGTAAATACCTTGTTTTAAGTAATAAAAAGTACATAAATGTATATATTTAACTGCTGTGTAGATCAAAGATCCTTTGCAGTCCGATGAATTTTCCATATTTTATCATCACTGAAAATCTTTAGTGGATGGGGCGCTATTCCAGCGAAGCCGAATTAATAATGGATTTCGTCGATGTACGGCAGGGGCTTGCCGTCGGCACCTTTCTGCCAATAGTCCTTGCGCGCCTTGACAATGCAGATCGAACCCTCATTGTAGGTGTCCAATACAAACGGGCCGGTGCCGTGCGGGGCTTTCTTCATGTCACCTTCAAAGGTCCGATGGTTCAACACCTGGGCGGTGTATTGAAAGAAGTGTTCGGGAATTGCAATTTCAGGGCGTTTGAGGTGCAGTTTAAATTGGGATTTATCCTTTTTCCTGGTAACTTTTCAGATCATAAACCCTCGGGTGAATGCTCTTTTTATTTTTCATTGCGTCCTCCTTTCGGTTTGAAATTTCAAATCAGCAAGCGCCAGCAGGGCAGGGCTGCGGCATCTTCGTGGGACTTTTCTCTCATCGCTGGCGCTGGCGGTACTCGCTGATTTTATGGTTAAAGCCGGATGTCATATTTTTCCCGGATCGCGGCGTCGACCTCATCGGCCAGGTAGATTCCGTTGGCCCTGGTCAGAATATTTTTGGCAATATTGCGGGCCCTCACCCGGGCATCGAGGCCTCCGGCATTGATCCACTTGTCCCAGTTCTTTGTGTCGGTGACACCGTTGCCGTTAAAGTATTCGGTTTTCATGTGCTTCATGGTAT
>JASFFJ010000634.1:0-4734 GCA_050124355.1 Desulfobacterales bacterium
AACAATACCCTCAGTATCGGCATAAGTGATGAAGATCTGACTGCACGACGAAAAACCTGGAAGGCTCCGCCGTATAAAGCATATCGGGGAACGCTGTATAAGTACATCAAAAATGTCGCATCAGCTTCCCTGGGGTGTGTCACCGATGAGTGAATTGGGGACACCGATTCCTGAAAATAAATGCTCCTCCCTTAGACAGCGAGGCTACGGGAATACCCTATGAAGGAAGCGAAGACAGTTACATAGGTCATTTAAATCCGAAATCTGAAACACGAAGCACGAAACAAATTCGAATAACATAAATACTAATGACAAAAACTAAAAACTTTCGCGCTACTCACCGTTGCAAAATAGCTTGATCTGTTATTATTATCAGGCTTTGTACTCTTGCTTTCATCGTTTAGAGAATTTGAAACTTAGAATTTATAATTTGTTTCGAAATTCGATATTCGAATTTCGTATTTTCCATGGCTTCCCTGATTTCTCACCGCAGTAATAAAACCTTTACGGATCCACCACTGGTAGGGGAGGTTTAATATGTAAGTTAGGGCCCGTAAGGATCGTATTTTTCTTCAAACTGGGTGATGTCTGATTCATATTGAAGGGTCTGAGCGATATCATCCAAGCCTTGCATCAGCTGTTTCTTGGCACCGGCTTCGATGTCAAAGCTGAATTTTTTCGGCTCGGTCCCATGGAAATCAACCTGCTGTTTTGCCAGATCAACCGTGGCCTCTAATCCGCTGTGCGCCTGGACAAGCTCAAAAATTTCACTCACCTGATTTTCCGACAATTCTATTACCAGCAACCCGTTTTTAGTGGCGTTGATTCTGAAAATATCGGCGAAGGCCGGCAAATGCCGTCCGTCCGCCTTTTTCCTGGGGGCAATGATCACCCGGTAACCATCCTGGACAAGTGCCCAAACCGCGTGTTCGCGACTGGAGCCGCACCCGAAATTATTGCGGGTCACCAGTATGGATCGACCTTCAAAATTGGGATGGTGAAGTTCGAAAGCCGCATTGGGTTTACCATCGGAGGTATAGCGCCAGTCAAAAAATGCATTCGGTCCGAACCCGCTGCGCTGGATCGATTTCAAAAACTGCTTGGGGATGATGGCATCGGTGTCCACATTGGCCCGGTTCAGGGTGGCAACAATGCCGGTATGGGTTGTAAATGGTTTCAATGCTTTTTCCTTTTGATGGATGTAGTTAATCTTCAATGTTAGTTGTTATTTGCTGAAATCTTTATTTCTTTAGAACATGCTGTCAGTAAAATGCACTGAAGGGCCTAACTATTGAGGCCACTTCCGGATATCGACGAACTTGCCGGATACGGCTGCGGCGGCAGCCATCTCCGGGCTTACCAGGTGCGTACGCCCGCCTTTTCCCTGCCGGCCTTCAAAATTCCGGTTGGATGTTGATGCAGATCGCTGTTGGGGGCGCAGCTGGTCCGGGTTCATTCCCAAGCACATGCTGCATCCGGCATAACGCCATTGGGCGCCGGCCGCCTTGAAAATTTTGTCCAACCCTTCAGCTTCAGCCTGCATACGAACCTGGTGGGAGCCCGGCACCACCAGCAGTTCAACATGATCGGCCTTTTTTCTACCCTCCAAAACAGCCGCCGCCTGGCGCAAATCTTCAATGCGGGAATTGGTGCAACTTCCGATAAAGACGACATCCACGGAAACATCCGTCAGCTTTACACCGGGGGTCAGCCCCATATAGGCCAAGGCACTTTCCACATCTGTTCGGCTATAGCCTGCGGCGGAATCCGGGGCGGGCACCGGTTGGTCGATATCGATGACCATACCGGGATTGGTCCCCCAGGTAATCTGCGGTACAATACGACTGGCATCGATGGTCAGGGATCGGTCAAATTCGGCGTCTGCATCACTCGGAAGGGTTTGCCAGTATGCCATGGCGCGTTCGAACTTTTCCCCTTGGGGCAGGTAAGGGCGCTTCTCTCGGGACATATATTCGAAGGTCCTTTCATCAGGGGCGATCATGCCGGCCCTGGCACCGGCCTCAATGCTCATATTACAGATGGTCATGCGAGCTTCCATAGAAAGTGCGCGCACGGCCTCGCCGCAAAATTCAAACACATGTCCGGATCCCCCTGCGGTGCCAAGCGTGCCGATCATTTTCAACACCATATCCTTGGAATAAACATGGGGGTCCGGGCGACCGCTAAACTCGACCCGGTAGGTGCGGGGTTTACGCTGCACCAACGTCTGGGTCACCAGTACGTGCTCCACCTCAGAGGTCCCGATGCCAAAGGCCAGTGCGCCGAAGGCACCGTGGGTTGAGGTATGGGAGTCCCCGCAGACGATGATGAGTCCGGGGACGGTGATTCCCAGTTCCGGCCCGATAATATGCACAATTCCCTGGTACTCATGCCCCAGGTCATAAAGCTCGATACCGGTTTCTTCGCAGTTTTTTCTCATTGCCACCACCTGAGCCTTGGATACTGGGTCTTTAATTTCCAGGCGATCTTCCGTGGTGGGCACATTATGATCCATGGTTGCAAAGGCAAGTTCAGGTGCACGGACTTTTCGACCCGTAAGACGCATACCTTCAAAAGCCTGGGGACTGGTTACCTCGTGGACAAGATGACGGTCTATGTATATGAGAGACGAGCCGTCGTCAAGCTCCCGTACCACATGTTTGTTCCATATTTTTTCAAACAGCGTTTTTCCCATGTCTTCCCCTTTATTGAATTTAAGCCTACAGCAAGATCAATTAAAATTAAGACAAAATGGCACTAAAACACCCCCAAGTCAAGTAATCGAATCAAAATGTAGAAAATAAAAAAAACGTGGTTATATTTGGTTCTTGTTAATTTATTGCAGACTGTCAAAAACGATTCGCCGTGAATATCCGGCGATATTTTCTGCCTAACAAACCGCGTTCAAACGAAACACCCGTAGGGCAGGAAGAATTAAAACCCCAATGGTGAATCGTTGGGTTGAATTCACCGCTAGCCGGACGTGAGTTGCGTTCGAAAAGTTAAGGAAGATATAGAAAATGAAAGGCACAGAGTTGGTCCTCAAGGCCCTTAAAGACAAGGGCGTCAAGTATGTTTTCGGCTACACCGGCGGCGCCATTATGCCGATTTTTGACGAGATGGAAAAACAAAAATGTTTCAAATTCATTATGTCGCGACATGAGCAAGGTGCGGCTTTCATGGCCCAGGGAATATCGCGCGGATCAGTGGGAACCTCCCATCCTCGAACCGGCGTCTGCATGGCAACGTCGGGCCCCGGTGCCATGAATTTGGTAACCGCAATTGCCGACGCTATCATGGATTCCGTTCCGTTGCTTGCGGTTACAGGTCAGGTTCCTACCGGAGTGATCGCAACGGATGCCTTTCAGGAAAGTGATGTGGTCGGCGTGATGATGCCCCTGACCAAACAGACATACATGCCCCTGAACGTGGAGGAGCTCGAAGAAACCGTTCACGAAGCCATGTATGTGGCCTTAACCGGTCGGGGAGGTCCCGTGATTATCGACATCCCTAAAGATGTTCAACTTCAAGAAATAGACAGCACCTACCGCTTTGATCCCGATACCTATCAACCGGATCTACCGGGCTTTTTTTATTCACCGGTTCCGGACCGCAACCAGATCAGAAAAGCGGTAGGATTGATCAACAGAAGCGAACGGCCGATCATTCTCTGCGGCCACGGCGTGGTCACCAGCAATGCCGGCCAAAATCTTCAAAGATTTGCTGAAAAAGCCCGCATACCGATTGCGTTTACCCTGCATGGGATTTCGGCGGCTCCCATCGACCATCCGCTGAGCCTCGGTATGGTTGGAATGCATGGCACCGTGGAAGCAAATCGTGCCTTGCTGAACACTGACTTGATCATCTCCTTCGGCATGCGCTTTGATGACAGGGTGACGGGCAAACTGGATGATTTCGGCGTCGATGCTTCGGTCATTCATGTAGAGATCGATCCTTCCGAGATTGATAAAAATGTCAAAACATCGGTGGCCATCAATGCCGACACGGGGGAAGTACTCAATCTACTGGCGAGGGATCCTGAAATTGTCAGCAGACCACGGCGGATCTGGTTTGAACAAATCGATACCTATCGATCTGAAATTACAGAGGCCATACAGGAGGAGATTGAGACCGGGGTCGGCCGGGAGGGTCAACTTCTAATGAAAAGCATTGTCACCAAACTGTCCGATCTGACAGGCGGGAAAGACATCATCGTCGCCGATGTCGGGCAGCATCAGATGATACTGGCACGGTTCTATAATTTTCAAACTGCCAACAGCTGGTTTACTTCCGGTGGTGCCGGTACCATGGGTTGCGCGTTACCCATGGCCATCGGAATTAAATTAGCCCGTCCCGATGAGCGTGTCTGGTCCGTCAGCGGGGATGGTGGATTTCAAATGAATATTCAGGAACTTGGCGCAATTATGGAACATGGTGTCGATATCAAGATTCTACTGATGAACAATGGTTATCTGGGAATGGTTCGGCAATGGCAAACCCTGTTCTACGATGGCCGCTATGCCGGAACCCCAATGAAAAATCCTGATTTCGGTGCCATTGCGGGTGCCTATCGGATCCCCTATTTACAGGTGACCGAGCTGGATCAAGTAGCCGATGCCATCAAATCGGCGGCCGAACACGAAGGCGCTTTTATGGTGGAATTTTTATGTGACCCCAGTGAGATAATATTGCCGATGGTGCCGGCCGGCGGCGGCATTGCAGATATGATCGTAT
>JASFFJ010000635.1:0-4695 GCA_050124355.1 Desulfobacterales bacterium
TTTTTGGCCAATAAAGGGACGAGTTGCAGTTTTCGTTGAATTTCCATATGGCATTTATATTGTTGGTTATCAAGATAATTCACAATATAAATGTTAATTATATTAATTTCAAGAAAAAAAAGGAAATATCAAAACTTTTATTATGATCTTTTCAGCGCCTGGGGTCTTTCAGCGCCTGGGGTCGGACCAAGCTAATACACTGATTACAAGAGATTTATTGCACAAAAAGGGTTGAAATAATGTCTTAAAGCAGCCATTTTGGGGCCAAAATGGGCAGTTTAACGAGATGGCTGGATGGCACGACAGTGAAGACAAAAAAAAATCTGTCTTAAGAAGGGAAACTGATGAAAAAGGGTTTGATGCAAAGGACTCGGGATTTAGTAAAAAAGAACAATCCCTTTATTTCCGGGCAAATCGAACCTGTTTTTCGGTGGCAACGACAAATGAATCCGGTAATCGGAGTAGATAGTTCTGGAAAAGACGGGAAAGAACTTCAATTTTTGATGCAGCGCGTTCATCTTCAAGACGAAGCAAAATAATGCCCCTGTGAAAATGGCCATCACGATACACTTTGTCACCGAAATCCTTATCGTTTGTTATTAAAATCCAATTTTCTTCAACAGCTTTTTGAATGATGTCATCATCTTCCATTCCTCTTGCATCTTCAAAGACCGAAAACACTTCATAGTCATTTTCGCGTAACCACGATGCAACGTTCGGACCGGTGCATTCATCCACAAGGAAGCGCATTAAGCAGGCTCCTCCATAATGGGCATAAAATCCGTATTCTCAAGAGATTTCGTGGCAAAAAGAAAGCACGCCCGGATGTCTTCAATGGTTAGCCCTTTGTACTCATTGAGAATTTCATCTTCGGTTGTACCATGGGCCAAGAGATTAAGGATAAAATCGACGGTCAACCTTGTTCCTCGAATTACCGGTTTTCCAACCATAATTTTAGGGTTTAGTATAATTCGGTCAAGCATCTTTTTATCATTCATCATGTTATCCTCCAGATATCGAATTTTTCCTGATTACAAAACTAAATATATACTTTGCCTATCCTATGATCAACCCAATAATTTAAATTAACAAAATTTCACCGTGCCAATGAACTTGATATCATGGAAACGCGCAGACAATTTTTAAAGAAATTATTTATGATTGTGAGCGCGTTGTAGGCTGTGAATAAGGCAGAGGCTCAAAAAATGATCTCTAAGAGAACGATCACCAAAACCTGCTGTAGCCTTTATAGGGCTCTCAACAGTTCACCCGCAGATAATCTTTCTAAGGTGATTGATATGATTGGCGGGATTAAAAAGATTGCGGAAAAGATAAGGGTCACATCTTAAAAATTAAATATAAAGTTACAATTAGAACCATTTAATATGATCAAGATCAGGGAGGATGAATCATGCCCAGAATACCAAGGATGGTGATAAATGATGAAACCACAGTATATCACGTCATGTCCAGAACAGCGTTGGATGGGTTTCCGTTGGGTGACGTTGAGAAAGATTTCATGCTGGATCTGATTCGGCGGTATTCCAAACTGTATCTTGCAGAGATTTTAGGGTTTTGCCTGATGGGGAACCACTTCCATCTTCTTGTGAAAATGTTTCCGGAGCACAAATTTACAGATGAAGACATTCAGAAACGCTATGAGGAATTTTATGGTGATGATGGGATGTTTGCAGCTGGCTGGATACCATCTTTGCGTGAAAAACTATCCAGTCTTTCCGAATTTATCCGTGAATTAAAAGTCGGCTTCGCACGGTTTTACAACAAAAGGTATAACCGGCGCGGTTATTTTTGGGGAGATCGGTTCAAGAGTGTGATCGTTGAAAAAGGAGAAACTCTGATCAACTGTCTGGCTTACATCGATTTAAATCCCTTGCGTGCCGGTCTGGTGAAACGTCCGGAGGAATACCGCTGGAATTCGCTGGGTTACTATATTCAGACGGATAACAAAGATGACTTTTTGTCATTGGATTTCGGTTTGAAAGATTTCGGCCCCAGTGAAATACGCTCTGCTGTCACAAGTGAATTGCACTGGGCAGGCGTGCTTGATCCAAAAGAAAGGCTAAACGGTTATCGGCGGTATGTTTATGAAGCAGGCGCTTTAAATCGATCTGATAAAAGGCAGGTCCAGGTAATTGAAAGCGACATTTTAGAAAAAGAACGCGAAAGTAATTTTGAGCTTAAACGGGTGCGGCGGTTTAGATACCGCACCAGATACTTTACCGACTCGGGGATTATCGGTACAAAAGAATTTGTTTCTGAGAATTACCAGCGGTTTAAGAATATATTTTCTTCAAAGCACGAAAAAAAGCCCAAACCGATCAAAGGCCTGGATGGGATGTATTCGTTAAAGCGACTTTCGGAAGTCATCTGAAGTCGGAATTTGCAATCTGGAAAGCGGAGGCCAGGGGACTGGCTCGCAGTTGAAATGTTGATAAATTAAAATTAGCTTGGTAGAGGCAGGAAAATTACGGTATTAAGTAAATCTTCCGGATCTGCAGTTTTAGCAATAATTTGAGGAGCTTTAATAAGGCGGTCGTTCAGCCGATCTGTCTGCTTTGTGGGAGGGAAAAATTCTGGACGACAGCTGTAAGGCAGTTAAAAGATTGCAGACGGTAAGAATTTAATTGTGATTTAGTAGTATAAATCGGAGATCTATCGGAAAAAGAAAACAGCTATCCTCGGTAATGAATTTGGGAGAAAAAAATAGTAGGCAAAGCGGCAGCTCATTCCAACTGAATAAGGTTCAAGATGGATTTTGGGATGCGAGGAAGTTGTAATTTTTCTTTGATGGCCGGATCGTTAGTTTGGTCAGCCCCGTTGTCGAAGAACTATCATAGTGGCGCTGTGATCCGATGCCGATACATAAAGAATACTCTCCATTTTACGGCGTAATATAAACAGCTACGAGGTGAACCCCGATGCTTCAGAATTATTTCAGAGGCGCTGTCATTCGGTATCAGTACATTAAGCATGATAGCCATTTCACGGCATAATTTTATTCGCTACGGGGTAAAGCTTTGAAAACATGATAGGGGGTTTGACCACGAAGATGGCTGCCACCTTGTCCCGTTACAACCCGAATCCGCGCTGCAGCATTATTCTGAAGAAACTTTTTCTTGATGATACTATGCTCCGCTAATAGTTTCCAATTTGCGTTTTGGAATACGGGTCAAGAATTCAAGAAAAAAAAATGTATTACGTCTACCTACTATACAGCGAAAAAGACAGTAAATTCTACACGGGCTCTACAAACGATTTAAAGAGAAGACTGCATGAACATATTTCGGGAAATGTAAAGTCTACGAGAAATAGGAGACCGCTCAAGTTGCTCTATTATGAAGGTTGTCTGAATGAAAAAGATGCGCAGCAACGAGAGAAATACTTGAAATCTGGGATGGGCAAGAAATACCTCAGGAATAGGAATAAACATTATCTGAAAGATTTGTAACGGGATGATGCCAGAATAGCAGCTCTTTGAGCGTTGAGGATTCTCTCTCTCCGAGCTGTATGCATCTCTAAATCCTCTACGAGCAGGAAGCCGGCCCGTAGGGTTACAGGCCTGCGACCCGGAGGGAGGCCGAGCGAATTTTCTTGATCAGGTTGTAACGTTTTGACCCGCGTAGGATTTTACCCCGTTAGAAAATCAACGAATTAATTGAGTAACTTATAGTCATGAGATGGTATCACAGAATTCTTTAGCTTGGAACATATTGGGCAAATTTTCTAACGGGGTGAATTGATCAGCGTCGGTGTCCGCCCTTTTTCTGATGGTAATTGTCCTCTCTCCAAGCTGTATGCTCTGCGAGCGGGAAGTCGGCACGTAGAGGTTAGAACTCGGAAAGGACAACAGTAAAAAGTTTACCCGCGCCTGCCCCCCTGTGCCTTATGGAATGTTTACCCCGTTAAATGCCTTTTTTTAAATCAAGTAAAGCCAAAGTTTAAGCTGGGTTAGGAAACTGTCATTATCAACTCGGAATACTGGGCAAGCTGCTTATCAGCAGTAAGAAGTCTAAACGGCTCAGAAAGTGCCTGGGCAACCAGGAGTCGGTCGAACGGGTCGCGATGATAAAGCGGAAGTTCATATACCATACAGGCGTGGCGGGCAGAGACAACGAGCTCACGGAACCCGCTCTCAACAATCGCTGCTGCAAACGCGTGCGGGTCACCCTCAAGCTTACCGAGCTTTGCTTTAATTGCAATCTCCCAGATCGAAACAGCCGAAACAAAAACTTCGGCAGCATCAAGCATAATTCGCCTTGTATGTTCACTGAGATGATCACTGTCAATAACCGCCCAGATGAAAATCTGTGTGTCGATCAAGAGACGCATCGATTTCCCTCGAATTCCGAAAGCAGGTCATCGGGCAACGGGGCGTCGAAATCTTCAGACACCTTTACCTTACCCTTGAGAACACCAAAGCGAATCTTCGAACTGCTTTTTTCGATTCGGGAAATCCGTGCCATCGGTTTTCCCGCTTTGGCAATGATTACCTCTATGCCTGAATCGACCTCTTGAAGCAACTTGGGCAGTTGAGCTTTGGCTTCCTGAACATCGTACGTTTGAATTGTCATACAAATCCTCCAAAGTAGCTAGAAATGGGCACAATGTTAATACCTGATCTAATGGCAAATACTCTAACAGGATTTTGTCATTGTCAAGTCATTTCCTCCCAAG
>JASFFJ010000636.1:0-4690 GCA_050124355.1 Desulfobacterales bacterium
AAAAGCCACGGAAGGCATGGACACCATCTTCCCATCGGATATCGGATGCTACACCCTGGGGCTGTTGCCGCCGCTGTCGGCCGCTGATTTTCTCATTTGCATGGGCTCTTCTGCCGGCACTGCCGGTGGGTTCTCCCAGGTCAACGACAAAAAAGTGATCGCGTTTATCGGCGACTCCACTTTTTTTCATTCCGGAATCCCCGGCTTGATTAATGCGGTCTTCAACAACCATAACTTTACCCTGGTTATTCTCGACAACGGCACCACAGCCATGACGGGGCATCAGCCTCATCCCGGGGTCGATATGAGCCGGCTGAATATGGAAGGTTACGGCAGAGTATCCATCGAAGCGGTAGTGAAGGCCATCGGTGTGGACCATGTCACCACCATCAAACCCTATAGGGTAAAGAAAAGCATCGGCGCCATTAAGGAGGCCATTGACCACAAAGGGGTTTCGGTAATCATCTCCGAGGAAGTCTGTGCCTTATATGCCAATGCCCTGAAGCTGCCCAAACGCAAACCTTTCCACGTCGGTGAAAAATGTAAAAACCACAAAGATTGCATTAGTTCTCTGGCCTGCCCGGCCTTCTATATCTGGAATGACCGGGTTAAGATTGATGCGAATCTATGCACGGGTTGTGCGGTCTGCGCCCAAATTTGTCCCGAAAACGCAATCCTGCCGGTCAAGGCAACCGCATAGAAAAGGGTATGCGGGTTTCGAGTTACGGGTTGCGGGTTGCGGGTTACAGCGGCATGGGGCCTATCGCATTAAAGGAATTGGAATATTGGATTAATGGAATGATGGAATGATGGGTACAGCCAATATTCCAGTAATCCAACACTCCACCATTCCAATAAACGTCGATAAAAATTTGGATATAATTATACATTACAGAACAACCATATTACTCAAAATTTACTAGGAAAGCTATTATGGAAACAAAACGATTGGTTATTGTGGCGGTCGGGGGCCAGGGTAATCTCCTGGCGTCCAGTGTGTTGGGCGAGGCAGCCCTGCGTTGCGAGATACCTCTGAACATGAGTGAAATACACGGAATGGCCCAGCGAGGCGGTGTTGTTGAATCTTCCCTGGTGTTCGGTGACGCCAAAAGCACCATTATCTCCGACGGCGAGGCCGATGTCCTGGTCGGCTTTGAACCTGCGGAAACGTTAAGGGCTTTGGGCAGATGCAACGCCGACACCGTCGTGATTACCAGTCTGGCGCCGCTGATGCCCTACACGGTAAATATCGGCCAGGGCGTTTATCCGGATTTGAAACAATTACAAGAGCTGATTCGTGAAAAGACGGGTCGCTTGATCGCCTTCAACGCGGCCGCTCTGGCAAAAGAGGCCGGCAACAGCTTGGCCGTCAACATGGTTCTGCTGGGCGCGCTGCTGCAGGCGGGCGTTCTGCCCTTATCCGTTGAAGAAGTTAAAGAAGCCATGAAAACAAAAACCAAGAAGGCGTTTCTGGATTCAAATCTTAAAGCTTTTGACCTTGGATTCTCAGCTGCCGCCGCGGTTTGACCCGCAAAGGAAATTATTTTACCACCAAAACACGGAATACACTAATCTCACAATTTTTATCCTATAAATATTTCGTGTTTTTCGTGTATTTCGTGGTGAAAAAAGCGTTTTTTGAATCGTGGGATGGGGAGGTAAAATATGAATGACAACAGTGACTTTGATCCCCAATCATTTGCAGTCATCGGCGCCGGACCGGTTGGATGCATCGTGGCGGCTTTTCTGGCCAAAGGCGGTTATGAAGTCACCCTTTGTGATGTGGTCCCTGATCTGCTGAAACCGGCATTGGATCCCGGTATCATCATTGAAGGCACTGAAGACGTCCAGCAAAAAATTACCAAAACCTGCACCACCATCGACGAGCTTGCAGAGCATGACCCGGATGTGATTTTCATCACCGTCAAAGCCCATGCATTGCCGTTGATCGCCTCCGCCATTGAGGGTTTTTATCATGAAGGGATGTACATCGTCAGTTGGCAAAACGGCATTGATACGGAATTGGAATTGGCCAAAATCCTGGGCAAACCGCCCGTCATGCGGGCAGTGGTAAACTACGGCTGCGGACTCTTGGGACCGGCTCACGTTCGGATGCCGTTTCATCATCCCCCCCACTACATTCAGGAACTGGATTCGAAGTCACGGCATGAAGCGAACATCGTTGCAGAAACGCTTAAAAACTGCGGCCTGCCCACCGATCACACCGATCAAATTATTTCGATGGTATGGCGCAAAACGGTCATGAATGCCTCGATGAACCCGGTCTGCGCTGCAACCGGGCTGACCATGTCCCGAGTAATGAATGACCCCATCGTTTACCAGATTGTTGATGCGTTGGTCAAAGAATGTCTG
This sequence comes from Desulfobacterales bacterium, assembly GCA_050124355.1. Taxonomy (GTDB): domain Bacteria; phylum Desulfobacterota; class Desulfobacteria; order Desulfobacterales; family JAFDCJ01; genus JAFDCJ01. The sequence goes on from JASFFJ010000636.1 coordinate 2,374, forward strand.
ACTGTCTGCAGAGCGAACGAAATAAGTGTCGGATGGGATTACTATCCCCACGCCATGGAATACATGCGAAATGCCGGCGATCATAAACCATCCATGCTAATGGATATAGAAGCCGGGCGCCGGACGGAAATTGACTTCATGAACGGGAAATTCGTGGTGTACGGGCAGCAGGCCGGCATTGACACGCCATATAATCGAACCATGTGGGCCTTGGTAAAAGGATTGGAGTCGAAGTAGAACACATTATTTCTTTTAGTTATTTAAAACTTCGCGTCTAAAGCTTGTCAACCTATGAGCAAAAAACTAGTATACGTCGGTGCGGATGTAGGATCCTCGAGAACCAAAGTGGCTGTTCTTGATCCCGGCAAGCATCTGATCGGCTATGCGATTAAAAAGTCGGGGATTGATTTTGCTGCCACCGCCCAAGATTGTCTGGGAATTTCCTTGAAAATGGCGGATGCCGGTCAGGACGATATTGCCAAGGCAGTATCCACCGGATACGGCCGTAAAAACGTCACCTATGCCGCTGATACCAAAACCGAAATCGGCTGTCATGCCAGCGGTTGTTATTTGTATTTTCCACAGGAAATTACCGTTATTGATATTGGAGGGCAGGACAACAAAATCATCAAGCTGGACGAAGCAGGCCGCCGCAAGAGTTTTAAAATGAACCGTAAATGCGCAGCCGGCACCGGGGCCTTTCTGGAGGAAATGTCTGCCCGCCTGGACATCCCCCTTGATGAAATGGATGAACTGGCTTCGCGCTCTGAAGACATGGTCAAACTGGGCAGTTTCTGTACCGTTTTTTCAGCAACGGAAGTCCTTGAAAATATTCGCCATGGGAAAAAAATCAATGACATCGTAAAAGGTGTTTTCTTTTCGGTCATCAAGAGAGTGTTAGAAATGGATGCCATGACCGAAAAAGTGGTCATGACCGGCGGTGTCGTCGCCCACAATCCCTATCTGATTGTAATGGCCGAAGAAATGATCGGCAGAAAAGTGCTGGTGCCCGAACACCCCCAGTTGACCGGTGCCATCGGAGCGGCCCTATATGCGATGAGTAGCATGGAGCAGAGCGCATAGCGCAGAGGGCATGGGGCAAAGAGGATAGGGTCGAAAGGATAATACCCAAACTGATACTCGCGCATCAAAAAATAGCAGTCAGAAGGGTACCTCAAAGTTGATATCCGATCACCTAACTCTCTGCACTTTGCTCTATGCCCCATGCGCTGCGATTAAAAACTAACCTATGTTCCAAGGGTTGATGAAAAATGATAACTGAAAATAAGTAATATTTGCTACAACGGGAGGATAAAATATGCCAGAAGAACAAAAAGTTGTCCGAAAAAAAATAGCCGCCGCCGCGGATGTCGGTAAATTTATGGCCGATTATTATCTCGAGCTCGATGACGCATCGAAGAAGGGAGATCCCAAAATTGCATGGTGCACCAGTGTCGGTCCGGCTGAGATACTCAGAGCCATGGGGTTTCTGATTTATTTTCCCGAAACCCACTCGGCCATGTTGGGAGCCACGCGCATGGCCACCGATCTCATCCCGGAAGCCAATGCGCAGGGATATTCACCGGAAATTTGTTCATATCTGACCGCAGATATCGGAGCATTTTTAAAAGGAATTACCCCCCTAAAAAAAATCTTTAACATCGATAGTGTTCCCAAACCGGATGTCCTGGTTTACAACACGAATCAATGCCGGGACGTCCAGGACTGGTTTAAGTGGTATGCCAATAAATTCGACGCTCCGGTGCTGGGTGTTCATACCCATCGAAATGTCGGCAAGGTTACCGAAGCCCACATTGCTTCCATCGCCAGACAGATGGAGGCGCTGGTTGAACCCCTGGAAAACGTGTCCGGCAAAAACTTTGAAATGGCCAAATTAAAGGAGACGGTCCGGCTGTCCCGCGATTGCTCGGATATCTGGAAAAAAATACTGGACACCGCCTCGGCAGTGCCCGCACCTTTGACCTTTTTTGATGGAACCACCCTTATGGGGCCGGCGGTGGTTGGCAGAGGCACCCAGAAGGCGTTGGATGTTTTTAAAAAACTGCTGGCGGAGCTGGAAGAACGAATAAAGGACGGTGAAGGCGCCTTAGATGAAGAGCAGCACAGGATCTACTGGGATGGTATGCCGGTGTGGGGAAGGCTCAGTGCGCACTCGAAGATGTTTGCCGGTTTAAATACCAACGTGCTGGCCTCTACCTACTGCAACAGTTGGGTATTTTCCGCGCTGGATCCGGAAGATCCGTTTCACAGTATGGCCAAAGCCTACACGGAACTGTTCATTGTACGTGACGACGAC
>JASFFJ010000637.1:0-4687 GCA_050124355.1 Desulfobacterales bacterium
TTGAGGTCACCATTGACGAAATGGGTAATATCTTCGGCAAACGCCCGGGTAAGAACAACGACCTGCCGCCGGTGATGAGTGGGTCTCATATCGATTCCCAGCCCAAAGGCGGGCGGTTTGACGGCATTTTAGGCGTCATGGGACCCCTGGAAGTATTGCGAACCCTTCATGAAAATAATATCGAAACCGAACGCCCCATCGTCATCGTAGACTGGACCAATGAAGAGGGTTCGCGCTTTGCGCCCGCCATGGTGGCATCCGGGGTGTGGGCGGGGGCGTTGGAGAGAGACTGGGTTTATGACCGTACCGACATTAACGGCAAGCGATTCGAGGACGAGCTGATCCGGATCGGATATAAGGGGACGATACCCTGCAAAAAGCAACCGGTCCACTGCTACTATGAGTACCATATCGAACAGGGACCGGTCCTGGAGCGGGAGTCCAAAACCATTGGAGCACCCAAAGGTATTTTGTGTCTACACTGGTACGATATTTACCTGGAGGGAGAAGCCAACCAGGTAGGCCCCACCCCCATGGAGGGCCGTCACGACGCCTTGTGTGCTGCGGCCGAAATGATTTTAAAAGTCAATGAACTACCGGCGCGCATGGACGGCAACATGGTGGCCACCGTCGGTGAAATTCAAAATTACCCGAATTCCAGAAACATCATCCCGGATAAGGTTCACTTTACCGTGGACATCCGCTCCTGGGATGATGACCACGCCATAAACGCGTGGGAACTGGTTCGCAAAGACTTTGAGGACATCGCGGCCCGCAGGGGGTGTCCGATTAAAATCGAAGAAACCTGGCGGGTGGCACACTCCCCCTTTGATGAACGACGGGTTCAGCTTGTTTTGGATTCGGCCGAGGCCCTGGGATATTCCAGTCTCTACATGGTCAGCGGTGCGGGGCATGACGCCAGTTATATGAATCAGGTTTGTCCGACCGCGATGGTTTTTATCCCCAGCATCGGCGGCCGTAGTCATGTTGAGGTGGAAAAAAGTCGTTGGGAGGACTGTGAAGCCGGCGCAAACGTGCTGCTGCATGCCGTTTTGCAATCAGCGAATGAAAAATAATCTCAGAAATTTAAAAAACCTATTAAGAGTAAATTATGGAAAACTCAGCAAATCAAGGCCTTATAAAGGACAGGGGCGGTATGCGATCAGGATCTGATCGGCGGCATCAGACAGATTCGGGCTACAAACCGAAAACGGAGAGACGATCAGGAATAGAACGCCGTGACGGTTTTGATCGCAGAGCCGATTTGGGGCAACAAAGAGATCCTGAGCAAGGAGCCGTCGAACGCCGCGACGCTTTCAGAAATAGTGAATAAAATAGGAATTCCTGGCACAAGAATCTAATTCCGTTCAAAAAATCAACTGAAAACGGCCCGCCCAATAAAAAAGTGCACGGGATAAAATCCCATGCACTTTTTAAAATTCAGAACTACAAACGTATCGAAGAATCTGACGCAACACAAATGTCTGAGGTTGCGCCAACAATTATGGATTTCAGGCGAATCGTTCTAAATTTTATTTCTTAAAACTGGTTTTAGAAGCCTTCAAAAGGTTCGCGCTTTACAAACCGTCCGTGGCCGACCTTGCCGACAAACTCCATCCGGTCGTCGTTCCAGCGTGCCACTTTTTCTCCGCGGGAGTAAACCACGCTGGGCATGCCGGTAATTTCGAAGCCTTCAAACGGCGTATAGTCGACATTCATGTGCAGCTTGTCCTGGGAGATGGTGAAGGTTTGATTCGGATCAAAGACGACGATATCGGCATCCTTGCCCACGGCAATCTCGCCCTTGTCTTTCAGACCGAACATGCGCGCCGTGCCGGTGGACAAGACATCCACCATACGTTCCAGGCTGATGCGGCCTTTGACCACGCCCTCGGAGTGCAACAGCATCGCCAGGGTTTCGATACCGGGAGCGCCGTTGGGAATTTTTTTGTAGTCGTCCTTGCCAAACATATCCTTTTTACCCTTAAAATCAAAAGGGCAGTGATCGGTGGCCACGACTTGAATATCACCGCCTCGCAATCCTTTCCAAAGGGCATCGTTGCTTTCCTTGGTTCTTAACGGCGGGGACATGACATATTTAGCGCCGTTGAAATCCGGCTCTTTGTAACGTTCATCGTCAAGCAGCAGATACTGGGGACAGGTTTCGGCATAGACGTCAACGCCGTTATTGCGGGCTTCTTTAACCTTCCACAGGCCCTCTTTGGAAGACAGATGCACGATATAAATGCGCGATCCGGTCAACTCCACCATTTTGGCGGCCCGTCCGACGGCTTCTTCTTCAGCGATGTTGGGGCGGCTGACGGCGTGATAATAAGGTTCCAGTTTCCCCTCTTTTTCAAGGACCTCATTCATATGCTGAATGATATAAACGTTTTCTGCGTGAACCTGGACCAGACCGCCATATTGTTTCGTTTTTTCCAGCAGTTTGATCATGGTGGCATCATCGACCCGAAAATCATAAACCATAAATATTTTAAAACTCGGCGTACCATAGTCCAGACATGCCTTTTTGACCTCATCGATCACATCTGGCCTGGGGTCCATGACGGCAGGGTGCAACGAATAATCCACACAGACTTTTCCTTCCGCCAGCGCTTTCTTGCGATCCAGTGCCTCCAGCAGCGATTCTCCCTTTTGCTGTAAATCAAAATCAACGACACAGGTGACACCGCCACAGGCAGCTGCGATGGTACCGGTCTCATAGTCGTCTTGGGCATGAGTTCCCATAAACGGCATGGAAATATGGGTATGGGGGTCAATCGTTCCCGGAAGAATGTATTTCCCTTTGGCATCGACGACCTCATCGGCCGCATTATCCAGATTTGTACCAATGGCCTTGATTTTATCGCCATCGGCAAATACATCGGCCAGATAGCGACCCGTAGCGTTTACGATGGTTCCGTCCTTAAATAACACACTCATTTGGACCCTCCTTTGCAAATGGCTCAACTTTTACATCTTTTTCCAAGCTGCTGTCCATCACGGCAGTGTCGCGACGATGCCAATCCCCGGGCATTTCTTTGAAGGCAATCAATTCGGGAACCGGACATACAAATTGACATAGCATGCAGCTCAAACATTTGTCCTCAATCACAATCGGCCGACGCGCTTCAGCATCCCAATCAATTGCCTGACCGGCGGCGTCCTGGCATACGATATAACATTGACCGCAGCCGATACAGCGGTCCAGATCGTACTGGGCGATGCCCTGCCGCTCAACTTCAAACGCATCGGTTTCGTGCAGATGGGGCAGTGCCTTTCCCACCAGATTGGGGATCCTGTCAATTCCCCGCTCGGCCATGAAATCGCTCAGGCCTTCAATCATGTCCGCCACAATCCGGTATCCGTAATGCATAATGCCGGTGGTTACTTGCAACGTCGAGGCGCCCACCAAAATGAATTCCAAGGCATCAATCCAGGTCTCGATGCCGCCAATACCGGACAAAGGCAATCCAAGTGCTTCATTTTTGGCCATGGATGCAATAAAGTTCAGTCCAATCGGTTTTACGGCCGGACCGGAGGTACCGCTGATGGCACCTTTGCCGAAAACATTGGGTGTCGGAACAAAATCATCCAGACCGACGCCTGAAATACCTCTGACGGTATTGATGGCCGAAATCGCATCGGCACCACCGTTTTTGGCATACATGGCCGGTTCATTCATATCCGTAATGTTCGGTGTCATCTTGGCAATCACCGGAATAGACACCACATTTTTGACGGCTTCGGTGAATCCTTCCAGCAGTTGAAATGCCTGACCCACTTTGTGGCCGGCGCCTTCGATACACATATGGGGACAGGAAAAATTTAGCTCCAACATATCGGCACCATTGTCCTCAGCGGCCTTGGCCAAATAGGCCCATTCATCGGTAAAAAATCCCATGATGCTGGCAATGATCGGATGGTCCGGATAGTTCTTTTTCAGATAAAGAAAATCGGTCAGATTATCCTTCAGGGGGCGGTCTGAAATCATTTCAACGTTCTGAACGGCAACCCCCTTTTTAGCGCCGTAATCAATACATGCCATCCTGGGTGATGGATGTACAATCGGCAGCCGATCGGAATTCAAGGTTTTAAAAACGACCCCGCTCCATCCGGCATCAAATGACCTGGCCACCATTTCGGCACTGTTGGAAACCGGAGAAGATGAGAGCAGAAAGGGATTTTTAAATTTCACCCCACAAAAGTCTATGGATAAGTCGATGTGGTTCGCCACAATATCGCCTCCTATATGGGTCAGCTTACATTAAACAAAAATCAAATTTCTATATCTGGTTGAATAGTTTACTGGTTGAATGGTTGATTAAGTAAATTATAGGCATAATTTTAGAATGTTACGATTGCAAAACCAGAAGTGTCCAATTATTTTGCAAATATGGGACAAACATATATTTACGACCACTTAACCAATCAACTAATCAACCAATCAACGATATTTTAATGATAGGATACCTTAAATATTCATTCTTCAATCTTCAATTTTCAATTTATTTCGTCAAGTACGCCATGATGCTCCGGGCAGCCAGCTTACCATCCTGAACCGCCTGTACCACCAGCGCCGGACCACGTACAATATCTCCACCGGCAAAAATTCCGTCAACCGAGGTTTTACCGGTTGCCGAATCCGCCTTGATGAGTTTCTTGTCATCGGTTTTGACGTTGGGAT
>JASFFJ010000638.1:0-4686 GCA_050124355.1 Desulfobacterales bacterium
CGACACTTTTAGCTAAGAATTGCACTGTATCAAAGCTGGCGGTATAATTTAATCAGATCGATAATACTTGTTTTATATCAAAGCAAGAGTCGGAAAATCAAAGCATAGGGATTTAACAACATCCTTAAAAGGATTTGTGATGTCGCCATTGCATACGAAATTAAAGGGTTAAATTGCAGCCTCATCGTTATAACTGCGTTCACTACGCCCTCTGCTATTATCCAATATGATATCAGTCTTTTAGAAATTTTATAGTTTGTTTCCTCCCCCAATTCCGCACTTTTTTTCCTAAAGTCGAGTTAGCATACTGCCGATATCTCTGCCAGCAAGTCAGGAGGAAGCTTAAATGTATGTCCCTAGTTATCAAATGCATAATGTTTTAAATGTTTATAGCAAAAAACTTAGGCACAGCATATCATCCAAAGATCAAAATACGTCTGAGAAACTGCCCGTTGGTCGGGTCGATTTGACTTCGGAGGGGAAACGTCGAACAACCATCGAAAAAGTCTCAAAAGAAATCTTGGATAAAATTATCCGCTTCGGTTCTCAGACAGACTCACCCCATGAAAGCTCAGAGCACATGAAGACCAATCCTAACAAAGTGAATGCATCGGCCAAACCGAACAGAGTTGGGTTTGTTTTTAATGTTATTGACAACATCAACAACAACAAAAAGACCAACACAATATCAGTGGAAGATTCAAGTTTCTTGATCCAACAACTTGAAGAGCTGTCGAAAGATGCGATCGGCATAAAGCTTGATATCGGAGTTAAGGATCAGGGAAAAATCGACAATCCGATAATATGAGTCATGAGGAGGGAGGGACTCTCAACATTTAGCGTTGAATATGGGCAAGAGTTAATGAATTAAGGGGGATACCATGATAAACGCAATTGGCGAAGCCACAATACAACAATTTGTTCGAACAAGTTACAATGCGGAAACCTCAGATAAACATTTGGCGGTCCAGAAGACCGATAAAATTAGGAAACAACGCCCAGTCGAAAGAGGCGACGACGGTCAAAAGCCTGAAATGAATTTGCAAAACCAGGCTAACATGAAAACCCGCAACAGCATTGAAAATGGTAAGTTGGTTGTTGAAAAATACGATGAGGACGGCAATTTAGTTAAAAAGACCCCACCAGGATACCTTCCCATCGGCGAAAGGGTCTAATCAGATCAAAGGCGCTTTTTATGTGATTACCTATTCTCGGGTTGAACTAGATAGCGGCAAGCCGCGGGGGGGAATTTGACTCTTAAATAGATTAAACCAATTGGCAACGATTAAGATTGAATCGGCTATTCATTGCGGCTAATAGCTGCTTAAACACCTTTTGCAGGCAGCCTCTAATAAATAATAGGGCAACGGCCAAAAGACAAGGCAGTTGTTCAAATTAATTAAGTCACATTCCGTAAATTAGCCATGGCCTGAATTTTGTCTTAAGTACTATCAACGCACAAGTTTTTTGACCTTTTCCCAGATCCGTGCTTTTTCCTTCAGCGGTATATTTTCAAACTCCCATTCGCTCTCAGCGACCATGTCTTCCATCTTTCTAAATCGCAATTCAAATTTTTTATTGGATCCTGCCAATGCGGTTTCGGGATGAATTTTAGCTAACCGGGCAATGTTGACAAGAATAAACAGGAAGTCACCTAGTTTCTGTAATAAAATTTCGCTCTTCTGAGTATTCAATATTGATTTTAATCCAGCCATTTCTTGTTCTAAATTCTCCAGTGCTTCATCGACTTCCAACCAATCAAAACAGGTTTTGGCAAAACGGTCTGAGATACGATAAGCACGAATTAAGGCAGGCAGTTGCGCCGGTACAGAATCGAGAGATGACGGCTTGCCTGTGGACTTATTTTCACTCAATTTAATTTTATGCCAATTTTCAACGATCTCTTCGCTTGTTTTAATGTTATCTTCACCAAATACATGTGGATGACGTCGAATCATTTTTTCGGTAATTGATTGGGCGACATCGGACAGGTCGAATTTTCCACGCTCCTGAAACATCCTGGCAATAAAAACAATATGAAATAAAACATCTCCAAGCTCTTCACGGATATGTTCAGGGTTTCCGGTTTCGATTGCATCAACAAGTTCAAAGACCTCTTCAATTAGATAGACAGCCGCATTTCGAGGTGTCTGTTTTTGGTCCCAGGGACATCCATGTTCACCCCTTAGGGTTTTAACCAGCCGGATTAAGTCATCCAGAAAAGAATGTGTCGGCGCTAATTTGGAATTTTCCACGCTTTTTTGAGCTCCCCCAACTTGGCGATAAACTCCTGTTTCATTTGCTTAGAAACCACTTTCGCCATTTTTTCTGATACCCATGATACGCGGGGAGCCAGCATGGAGTTTTTCAGAAAAGCAGATCCTTTGGGTAGAAACGCAGTGAGAGTGATAAAAAGAACTGAAGCGATTAAAATGCCTTTAATAAGACCAAAGCCAACCCCTCCGATACGGTCGACCCATCCTAAGAATGCAATATTCAAGAGATATTTAATGATGATACCCAAAATACCGACAAAAATCAGCACACTGCAAAATATAATCAAAAAACTCATTATGTTAAGATATGAAGTTTCTCTTATTAAACTTGAAAGCAATTTGGCCAATTTCGGATAATACGTAAAGGATGCATAGAAACCGCCCAAGACACCGACGATGGACGACACCTCTTTAACCAGACCCCGGAAGATGCCTCTGACCAGGCTATAACCCAGGATCACGATAATTATTATATCGAACGGATTCATATGAGAGAATGCCAAACCAGGGGTTTAATATATTGGATCTATTAGTCGGTTGAAGTAACAAAGCATGCTTTTCGAGTCAAGGTATTTTTCTTTTTTCGTGCTAAATACAATTTGGCATTTGCAATCATTCAAAAAGATATGTTAAAAATATCCTTTATGTTAGATCTGGATAGAGGTTTATCCGTGGGACTCATTCAAAAAAATGGCAGAAAATTCCAAAATCAAACCAATCAGCAGTGATTTTTCAGATATTGCTCTGGCACAACAACTTTTCGGTGAACATAACGAAAACTTGAAAAGAATTGCAAAGGCAACAGATGCTACTATCAATGCCAGAGGCAACACCGTATTTATTTACGGAGAAAAAATAGCAGCAAAGTTGGCAGATAACATCCTTAAGCAGCTTTACAGTCTGTTGAAGGAAGGATATCCTATTCACACCAATGACATCGACTATGCGGTCAGGATTTTGAGTGCGGATGACCGGGTAAGATTAAAAGAAATTTTCCTCGATAAGGTATACATTACATCCAAAAAGAGCACCGTAACACCCAAAAGCCGTGCACAAAAGGAATATATTGAGGCTATTCGAAACTATGATATCGCTTTTGGCATTGGTCCGGCCGGAACTGGAAAAACGTATTTAGCGATGGCAATGGCAGTCTCTGCTTTGTCAAAGGGTATCGTGAGCCGGATTATTTTAACCCGCCCGGCGGTGGAAGCAGGGGAATCCCTCGGATTTTTACCTGGTGACCTTGCTGAAAAAGTCGACCCTTATTTGAGGCCGCTTTATGATGCGCTGCATGACATGATGCGCTTTGAAAAAGTTGCAATGCTAATGCAAAAAGGAATTATCGAAGTTGCACCCATTGCATTTATGAGAGGACGTACCCTTAATGATTCTTTCGTAATTCTCGATGAAGCCCAAAACACGACCACCGAACAGATGAAAATGTTTTTGACCCGGATAGGTTTCAACTCCAAAGCGGTTATTACCGGTGATATCACCCAGATTGATTTGCCGGCTGAGAAAGCTTCCGGACTGGTCGAAACGAAGAATATTCTACAGGGTATCGAAGGAATTAAATTCGTTTTCTTTACGAAAAAAGATGTGGTCAGACATAAGCTGGTTCAGGAAATTATTCGAGCTTATGAAGAGCTTGAAGCCCGCAAACAAGAGGTAAGGTCCTGATGAAAATTATCGCCAGCAAGTGAAGACGTAAAACGAGCAGGCACTAAAATCCAGTTGAACTAAACTCAATTTGAGAATTACTCGAAGAAAGTGGCCGGTTAATCGTTTCAGTGAAAAAAATGGTTAAAGAAAAAAAGAAAGAATCTGGCAGTAAATTCCTCGACGACAACAGGCGGTTTCGCTGGGGAATTTTATTTATCGTAGCCATTTGTTCTTCGATAATACTTTTTCCCAACCTTGTCATCACCAGGCATCGGTATAACTTGGGAGACGTAGCACAAAGAGACATTAAGTCCCCCAGGGATTTTTTTATTGAAGATCGGGCGGCGACCGAAGCCAATCGCCGAAAGTCAGTGGATAGTGTCCTGACAGTTTACGACTACGACTCGGAACTTGGCCGGGTGCTGGCTCGTAAGGTTGAAACAGTATTTACGCAAATGAGGACCACCATCAATGCTCAAGACAGCCCCGATAATCAGAAACTAATACCAGACGGCGCCACGGATGTAGTCGACGCAAAATTAGGTGTTAGCATTGCTCAAAAACGGAAGTACCTTGAAGAAAAACTCGGTATCCGGGTAAACGAGGGCGCTTACGTGGCCCTTAATAAAGTGGGATTTTCAAAAAAAATATCTGATCTTATCAGCCGCATATTGAAAGAAATATTAAAAAATGGGGTAGTGACGAATAAGGAAATCTTGCTTAAAGAATCAGAAAAAGGCATTATTCT
>JASFFJ010000639.1:0-4676 GCA_050124355.1 Desulfobacterales bacterium
TCACTGATTTTTTGTTTGGCCTCGATTGGAGTCCCCAGATGGCACTGCGCGCCGATCAGGTTGGATCCTCGGGCGCGTTCGGCGCCATTCCGGTGTTTATGGGGACGCTTCTAATTTCCGGCATTGCCATGACAGTGGCAGTTCCGATTGGCCTGATGTCGGCCATCTACCTTTCTGAATACGCGTCAAAAACGGTGCGGGCGGTGGCCAAGCCGCTAATGGAAATCCTGGCCGGTATTCCGACAGTGGTTTACGGCTTTTTTGCCGCCCTGACAGTGGCGCCGATTATTCGCGACACAGGCGGATTAATTGGGCTGGATGTATCTTCCGAAAGTGCCCTGGCAGCCGGTTTGGTCATGGGTATTATGATAATTCCGTTCGTATCTTCCCTGTCCGACGATGTCATTAACGCCGTACCTCAGGCCTTGCGCGACGGAGCTTATGGCCTGGGCGCCACCCAATCGGAAACCATTCGGAATGTCGTTTTTCCCGCAGCCCTTCCCGGGATTGTGGGCGGTGTTCTGCTGGCCGTTTCCAGGGCTATCGGGGAAACCATGATTGTGGTGATGGCGGCCGGACTTGCCGCCAACTTAACTGTCAATCCATTAAAGACTGTAACCACCGTAACCGTGCAGATTGTTACCCTGCTGGTCGGCGACCAAGAGTTCGACAGCCCCAAAACCCTGGCGGCATTTGCGCTGGGATTGTTGCTGTTTGTCGTCACTTTGTGTTTAAACGTCATTGCGCTGCACGTTGTTCGCAAATATCGGGAGCAATATGAATAACACCGCAACAACTGATTCAGCCGTAAATCGCCGGGGTCGAACCATGGATATCGTCAACCGCGGGTTGGGGAAACGATATCGGGCTGAAAAGCGATTTCGCCTATACGGCCTGGCCGCCATTATTGCCAGCCTGACCTTTCTGTCCCTGCTGTTTATCAGCATTATTGGTAACGGTTATACCGCTTTTCAGCAGACCTATGTCAAACTGGACATTTTCTTTGATCCGGCGGATCTCCAGAAGGATGCGCTTGCCAACGCAGATTATAAGGGCCTGATCAAAAAGAATCTGCGCGAGATGTTTCCGGATGTTAAAGGCCGGCGCGATAAACGAACCCTTTACGGTATGATCAGTTCCGGCGCCGGATTTCAGCTCCGGGACCTTGTCCTTGGCAATCCTGAAATTGTGGGGCAGACGGTACCGATCTGGGTAAAGGCTGACGACGATGTCGACATGTTCATCAAGGGCCATATCGATCGGAATGTGCCGGAGGATGAGCGGCGTATATCCGACCGGCAGATGTCCTGGATTGATCAATGGGACCAAGACGGCCGGATTGAAAAGAGATTCAATAAAACATTTTTTACTGCCGGCGACTCGCGGGAGCCGGAATTAGCGGGGATCTGGGGTGCAGCCGTGGGCTCCTTTTACACCCTGGTGGTCACCTTAATTTTGTCGTTTCCAATTGGTGTCGCCGCGGCGGTTTATCTGGAGGAATTCGCACCCAAAAACCGTTTGACAGACCTCATTGAGGTCAACATCAATAATCTGGCGGCCGTCCCGTCCATTGTTTTCGGATTGCTGGGACTGGCGGTTTTTCTCAATTTCTTTGGATTGCCGCGCTCGGCACCTCTCGTCGGCGGTCTCGTTTTAACCCTGATGACCCTGCCGACCATCATTATTGCCAGCCGGGCTTCACTCAAGTCGGTGCCACCTTCCATCAGAGAAGCGGCCCTGGGGGTCGGCGCATCCAAAACCCAGATGATCTCGCACCACGTTCTGCCCCTGGCGATGCCGGGCATGCTGACCGGTACCATTATCGGTATGGCCCAGGCACTGGGAGAAACCGCCCCGTTGTTAATGATCGGCATGATTGCGTTCATCGTTGACATCCCGGGCGGCTTTACCGATCCATCAACGGTGTTGCCTGTTCAGATCTTTCTGTGGGCGGACAGCCCGGAGCGGGCGTTTACCGAAAGAACGTCTGCCGCCATTATGGTGTTGCTGGCCTTTTTAATCACCATGAATGCCGCCGCTGTATTTTTGCGGAAACGCTTTGAGCGTCGCTGGTAGGTATTGCGAGGGGCATCTTTACCAATTTTTCACCCTGAGGACTCAGGTCAACATATGGTCAAATATTCTAAAAGGAGGTAAAATCAATGAAAAAAGCAACCATCATCCTGGTAACCATTTTCTTTCTGGCGGCATCCCTGGGGATTGCCAACGCGGCCAGAGACTACATCAGCATCGTCGGTTCATCGACGGTCTATCCTTTCGCGACGGTAGTTGCCGAACAGTTCGGCCGCACAACCCAGTATAAGACCCCGAAAATTGAGTCTACCGGTTCCGGAGGCGGGCTTAAACTGTTTTGCGCCGGAGTCGGCGTTGAAACCCCTGATATTACCAACGCTTCCCGGGCCATCAAAAAATCCGAGTACGATACCTGCATGGCCAACGGTGTCAAGGAAATCATTGAAGTCAAAATCGGCTACGACGGTATTGTTCTGGCCAATTCTAAAAAAGCGGCTCCGCTCAAACTGACCCGTAAGGATATCTACCTGGCCCTGGCCAAGGATGTCCCGGATCCCAAGGGCGGAGAAAAAATGGTTCCAAACCCGTATAAAACGTGGAAAGACGTCAATTCTTCACTGCCGGCACAAAAAATCGAGGTACTCGGACCGCCACCGACCTCCGGTACCCGGGATGCTTTTGTCGAGCTGGCCATGGAAGGCGGAGCCAAGAGCTTCGGGTTTATCAAAGCCATGAAAAAGAAAGACAAAAATATGTACAAGGCCGTTTGCCACACCATTCGTGAGGATGGCGCCTATATTGAGGCCGGTGAAAATGACAACCTGATCGTGCAAAAACTGGATGCCAACCCGAACGCCTTGGGTATTTTCGGATTCAGCTTTTTGGATCAGAATATGGACAAAATCCAGGGATCCTTTGTCGATGGCGTCCAGCCGGAATTTGAAGCCATTGCCGATGGCAAATACCCGGTTTCCCGCCCGCTTTTCTTTTACGTCAAAAAAGCGCACGTCAACGTTATTCCGGGGATCAAGGAATACCTGGCCGAATTCACCAGTGACAAGGCCTGGGGTCCGGACGGGTACTTGGCCGAGAAAGGCATGATTCCCATGCCGGAAGCTGAAAGAGCAAAATTTCAGGCGTCGGTCAGAGATCTTCAAGCCTTAATGATGAAATAGCCCGTTAATCCGATTGGATCTGCAGGCCAGGGGCCCTGTCGCCGGCCTGCTGGTCCATTCGAAAGGTCAGGCGTGATATGGATACACAAACAGAGAATAATGTGACAAGCCAGGAAGATGACGGGCAAGCAGCTGTCAGCGCGCCTCCGGTGGAAGCAGGTGAAAAGGGGCGTTCTTTGGTGCCACGTGAAAATCGGGAAACTGTGGGGGATATCGAGGTCGATAACGCCCGGATGACATGCCGCAAAGTGAACGTATACTACGGTGAAAAGCATGCCATCAAGGACGTATCATTGGATATCGGCCGCAATGAAGTCATTGCCATGATTGGCCCCTCGGGCTGCGGCAAATCCACATTCCTGCGCTGCCTCAACCGCATGAACGACACCATCGAGACTTGCCGGGTAACCGGTGAGATATCACTGGACGGCGCGAATATTTACGACAAGAGCATCGATGTGGTTCCCCTGCGGGCCCAGGTCGGCATGGTTTTTCAGAAACCAAACCCATTTCCCAAATCCATCTATGACAACATCGCTTACGGGCCTAAAATTCATGGTCTGGCTCAAAATAAAGCTGAACTGGACCACATTGTCGAAACATCATTGAAGAAGGCCGGCCTATGGGATGAGGTCAATGATTTATTAGACCACCCGGGTACCGGACTCTCCGGTGGTCAGCAGCAAAGGTTGTGCATTGCGCGCACCATTGCAGTCAGTCCGGAGCTGATATTGATGGATGAGCCGTGTTCAGCCCTGGATCCCATCGCCACGGCCGTTATCGAAGACTTGATCGATGAATTGCGCGAACAGTTCTCGATTGCGATTGTAACCCATTCCATGCAGCAGGCCTCGCGGGTGTCCCAGCGTACCGCTTATTTTCATCTAGGCGATTTAATCGAGGTCGGTCCTACGGAGCGAATCTTCACCAATCCACGGCATCAATTGACCGAAGACTATATTACCGGCCGGTTCGGTTAGGCCGTCTCCATAAATCGGGAAGGTTTTTGATGGCAACCAAGCACATTGTAAAATCGTATGATGACGACTTGGATCTGCTCAAGTCCAAGTTATCTGAGATGGGCCGTGAGGTGGTGGACCAGATAACCAAGGCTACCAAGGCGCTGCAGTTTCGCGACCAGGGTCTGGCCGACGTTATTATTGTCAGTGATGAAAAAGTCAATTTACTTCAGCAGGAAGTTGAAGATCTTGGGATTCGCATACTGGCGACCCGCCAGCCGGTGGCGCAGGACCTCAGGTATGTCATCGCCGGTTTGAAAATGGCCTCTGAGCTTGAGCGCATTGCCGATTATGCCGCCAATATTGCCGGTCATATATCCGATCTGGACCGGGATCTTGATCTTGATCAACCGATCGCTGCCCTCGCTGAGATGGTGAAAATCGCAAAAAAGATGCTGACGGACATCATGGTCGCTTTTGCGGACGGCGATGTCCTGAAAGCCATTGA
>JASFFJ010000640.1:0-4669 GCA_050124355.1 Desulfobacterales bacterium
CATATATTACAAATTCAAAATCCAATCCGGTTTCACGGGACAGGGCTTGCCACAAATCGATCGATAATCCAATGGGTTCTTCTTCCGACATAATTATAAAGGGAGAAAAGGGACTGATACCGACTTTTATCTTTGTTTCTGATTGCGCTGCATATGCTGCTGCGCAGCTGAGAAATAGTATCAATTCCAGGATGAGTATTCCGGTCATGTGTTTACGAAACATGTTTACGGTCTCCTTTTCACATCGGATGGCTGGGTTAAGTCCGTTATTGTAGGATTACGCTACCTTGCTGTTGTCGGTCCGGTCCTAGTGAATCCGGGACTGCTGTTTTTTGAGATTATCGATCCTCGCACGGATTGTCGTCACACTTTTGTGGTCGCCGACGCTTGCTATGTATCGTTCCCAGTCTTTCACAGCACGGCTGGGATTACCCATAGCCTCATATAGCATGGCTCTTTCGCTTAGCTCGGCAGCAGCTTCAGGCTGAAGGGTCAAGATCCAATGTACCATTTTAAACAGCATGACGTCATTATCTTGCCGGGCGTAGATAAGCTTGAGATTTCTTAGCATACGGATCAATAGCTCCTTTCTGCTGATCGGCTGCAACCAGTGAAGATCAGGGGAAAAAGAATCGCCCGTATGTGTGCGGATGATCTCCAGGCACTCATCGACGGTGAGGATTTCTCCTCGGTTAAACGGATCGATGAATATTTTTCCAGATGCATGATAAAGCGCGGTAATAAAATGTCCCGGCAATCCGATCCCACGCACATCCAAGCCCAGACGTCCGGCAACCTCGATATAGATAAGGGAAAGCGTTATTGGAATACCTGTCTTGCGGTCCAGGACCCGGTTTACAAAACTGTTGTCAGGGTCGTAATAATTCTCGCGATTACCACGAAATTTTTCTTGCTCGAAGAGAACGTCGTTCAACTGCGTAATGATATCCTCAGATTCTACATCGGCCGTCATGTCAAGTTTTACTCTGGAGGCCATTCGGTCCAGACGTTCCAGATATAACCTCTCTTCCAGGTCGGGATATGCCGCCTTGGCAATTAGAAGAGCGCTATGGGCCAAATCGATTCGATTATCCGCAAGAGATGCTAGCTGTGAAAATTCTTTGTCAATGGTACCGGTTAAATCCAATTTCTGCAGCCTTCCTTATCAAGATTTCTGCATTCACTTATCACATTTTTTAAACTAAATCTTATTGATAACCACATTTTTTTTGTAGTTTCATATGTGGGCTCAGCTAAATTGGTTTCAGACCATGGTCCCGGAGTTCCATGGCGCTGTCTGCGATCCGTCGAACTTGTTCCTGGTTGTGAGAAACCACAAGCAACGTGCAGTGCGCCTTCAGTTGAATGAGAAGCTCTTCAATAACGCCGGCAGCTTTTGCGTCTAGGGAACTAGTGGGCTCATCGCACAAAAGCACTTCCGGTTCCAGCACAAGCGCGCGGGCGACGCAAAGACGCTGTTTTTGACCACCGGACAGATCCAGCGCATTTTTTTCCATACGATCCTTCACTTCTTCCCACAGAAAGGCGTTTGCCAAGGCCTTTTGTATCTTTTCTGCAATGACGGATTTATCGCGAATGCCTGCAAGCTTCAGGGGAAATTTCATGTTTTTCCCAATGCTCATCGGTAACGGGTTGGGTTCCTGAAAAATCATACCGACCTTGCGACGCAATTGCGGCCCGGATAAATCTTTCATCAGCGGAGAGACCCACCTGTCGGCGAGCCGAATCCGTACTTCACCTTCTACCCGGGCACCCGGGATATCGTCCCAGAGTCGATTGAATAGCCCTAAAAATGTGGATTTACCCTCCCCGGAAGGCCCCATGATGGCCGTGAGGGTGTGCTCGCTGAAATTCGCGTTGATATTGTTCAAGACTTGGTTCTGGCCGTAAAAGAAGCTGACCTTCTTGACGGCAATTTTATTCCTCGTTTCCATAATGTCCGATACAATAATTCTATGCTTTCTATGCCCGGTAGAGGGCCTGATAGGTCAGGCTTCGTTTGACATAATAGGCCAGCATAAACAGAATGGCGCAAGTCCCCAATAGGACCAGACAGGCGCCATATCCCCTGGTTAGTTCGGTCTGGTCGGCATACTGACTCGATATGTAGTAAATGTAAAAGGGCAGGGCCTCGTATTGTGACAGCAGTGAAGACGGGATACCCGCAGTGGCCACCACGCCGGTCAGCATGATCACGGCCGTGTCTTCGGCGCATCTGCCAATGGAAAGAATAATACCGGAAACGATACCCGACAACGCGCGCGGGATCAATACATAGACAATGTTCTGGAGTCTGGTCGCGCCCAGGGCAGGTGCCGTTTTGCGGATGCGGGTCGGTAAATTTTCCAAGGAAACTTGTGTGCTTCGAATAATGTAAGGAAGTACAAGCAAGGCGAGTGAAATCGCACTGATGAGAAGGCAGAGACCCAATCGGTCCGAAAACTGCTTATGCAGAAATATGGCGATGCTGAAACCGAACAAGCCGATGACGATCGATGGGATGCCGGCCAGAATGTCGAAAAAAAAGCCGCAAAGCTGGTTTGTTGCCGGCCCTGCATACTCTGCCAGATAGATTCCTGAACATACCCCTACCGGCACGGCCAGCGCGGTTGCCGATACGACCAAGTACAGCGTGCCCACGATAGCTGCAAAAATTCCCTCAAAAACCCGTGCCTGGCCCAGTAGCGCCTGCCAGGGGTCCGCCCGGCCAAAGATGAGGTCTGTGCCAAGGCTTGGAAGGCCTTTACGCAAAAGGTATCCCAAAAAAAACAATACCGCCGCGCAGAGGACAA
Source organism: Desulfobacterales bacterium (assembly GCA_050124355.1). Lineage (GTDB taxonomy): Bacteria > Desulfobacterota > Desulfobacteria > Desulfobacterales > JAFDCJ01 > JAFDCJ01. The sequence goes on from JASFFJ010000640.1 coordinate 2,814, forward strand.
GCGTCATGCCCCAGGAAAGCACAAGAACTGTTTTTTCAGCAACATTTCGGGTCATGACATTTCCTTTTTTTTCGACCCAATAGCCGTACGGCAATGACCGCAACGGTTGTAAATAGATAAAGGGCGATACCGCAGGCAAAAATGGATCGAAATTCAAGGCTGTCGTAGTCGGCGGCTTTGACCAGTGCTATATGGGCGGTGAGGGTTCTGGCAGGGTCCAGGAGGCTTTCGGGTGCTCCAATGGCGTTTCCGGCCAGCATCAGCGCGATGAGGGTGTCCCCCAGGGCGCGGCCCAAGGCCAGGACGAACCCTGTGGTTATGCCGCCAAGGGCTTTGGGCAACATCACGTATAACAGCCGCTGCACCCGGTCGGCGCCGAGCGCCTTGGCCGCCTGAACATAAGCCGGATCCACAGCCAGCAAACTATCTGAAAAAAACAGGGTCATGGTGGGGCTGATCATTATGGCCAGCATGATCCCGGCAGCGAGCACGCTCATGCCGGCGCCACCCAATCCACCCCGAACCAGGGGAACCAACAGGAAGATTCCCACAAACCCATAAATCACCGTGGGGATGCCGGTCATGAATCGAATCATTGCGTTTAGGAATTTTTGCAGGCGCGGCCCCCCCAGGCTCGTAATAACAAAGGCCGTTCCCAGGGAAAGCGGCATAGAAAGGGCCGTGGCCAAAAGGGCGATCCAGAGGGTGCCGGAGATCATGGACGTTACACCGTAGAGTCCCTCATGCGGTGACCACCGGCCGGACCACACCGAAAAAAAGTCGAATTCCTGGAAAAGGGGAAGGCCCAGCGCGATCATGAACAAAAATACCGACGCTGTCATGACCGCGCTGGCCCCGGCACAAAAAAGGAATGCGCCTTTTGCAATCGTTTCCCCGGAAGATCTCATTTCACCGGAATGAACCCTTTATCTGCTGCGATTTTCTGACCCTCGGGTGTGAAAAGATAGTCGATAAACAGTCGGGGCAAACCTTCAGGTTCACCTTTTGTATTGCTGTAAAGTCCACGGGCGATCTGGTATTGTTCGTTTTTGACTGTTTCCAGGGTTGGCGTGACACCATCAAAGGCTACGGGGGCCACACTCTCGTCCATATGGCCGACGGAAACATAACCGATGGCATAGGGGTCATTGGCGACGGCGGTTTTCATGGCCCCATTGGAAGAGACGAATAGCGCCTTTTTACTTATGGTGCCTTTATCCAGGGCTTTATTCCAGAATACAGCGCGGGTTCCGCTGGCTTCATCCCGGGTGAATAAAGTGATGGTGTGATCAGCGCCACCTAAAGCCGCCCAGTTGTTGATCTTGCCGGAGAAAATCTTTTTCAGCTGCTCTTTGGTAATGGATTGAACGGGATTTTTGGGGTTTACCGCCAAACCCACGCCGTCAATCGCCCATTGATACATTTTTAGGTTGTATCGCTCAATTTCTTCCGGTCTGGGTTTGCGGCCCGAGTTGCCGATGTCCACAAGCCCTTCGCCCACTTGCTTGATACCGACGCCCGAGCCGCCTCCGGCTACGGTAATTACGATATCGCTGTAGCGTGTCATGATCCGTTTGGCCGCCTCTTTCATCACCGGGATGTGAGCCGTGCCGCCGGCAATCTTAAGGGTTCCCCTTTGTCCCTTAAAGGCATCCAGGGCGTCACCGGAACAAGGTGATGCCATTAAACAAAAAGCAACGAAAATGAGCATTATTCCAATGGTCCTTTTTAACATGTTGGTTTCTCCTTTCTAAACCATGGTTTGTTTTTGTCATCACCCGGAAGCTTGATAAGATACAAATATTTATTCCGATATGTCAAACAGGAAATTCTGATATATCAGAAAGGGTTTTAAG
>JASFFJ010000641.1:0-4660 GCA_050124355.1 Desulfobacterales bacterium
TTCCAACCCTTCCAGGGTTGCGGTTTCGACATCAGGCAGTCCAATCGTATTTAACCACCATCTGGTTACGGTCGGATTTTCAAACAGGCCGTGAATGTAAGTGCCCATAATTTTTTGATCCGCAGAGACACATCCATCTGAATCTTGACAGGCGATGCCATTTCGCTCGACGACCTTGAACAATGGATCGCCGCCCTGCCGTTCGGTTTGACCCATATGGATTTCATAACCGCTGCCCTGGATAGAATCACCGTAAAACCGGGTCAGGGTCGTTGTCTTCGGGGCTTTCAATACAGTTTCGACCGGCAATAAATCTACCCCCGGAGTGGTGCCCGGCTTTCCTTCCAGCCCGTCGGGATCATGCACGAAATTGCCCAACATCTGATAACCACCGCAGATTCCCAGGATATGACCGCCATTGGCCACGTAATCGGCAATCTTTTCCAACCAGCCGCCGGACGTAATCCATCGCAGATCGAAGCAAGTGTTTTTGGAACCCGGCAGAATCACGGCTTTAAACGTTGTCAGGGCCTGCACCTTTTCCAAAAAAAACAGATTCAGGCCATCCAGGGCTATCAAGGGATCAAAGTCGGTGAAATTTGAAATATGCGGCAACCGGATGACTGCAACCGCTGGAATGCCCGTATTGTCAGTGAACACTTTCTGCGGATTTTCAATGACCACGGAATCTTCGGGGTCAATCTGAATATGGTTATACCATGGCAGCACACCGAATACTTTTTTGTGGGTCTTTTTTTCAATCCAGCGGACACCGTCTTTAAAAAGACGGATATCCCCCCTGAAACGGTTGACGATGAATCCTTTAATTTGATTTTGATAGGACTTTTCGAGGCAGCTCAGGGTACCGACGATCTGGGCAAACACACCGCCTCTGTGAATGTCGGCGACTAAAATAACCGGCGCGTCGGCGTACTCGGCCATTCGGAAATTGACGATATCATGGGGCATCAGATTCACTTCGGCACAGGACCCGGCACCTTCCATGACAATCAGATCATATTCCTGCCGCAACCGGTCCAGAGCAGCACCGGCAGTGGCAAACAGGCGTTCTTTTTTGGTGTGATAATCACTGGCCGTGCTGTTTTCCACCGCTTTTCCCAACAGAACCACCTGAGAACCGATCTCGCTAGTCGGTTTCAACAAAATTGGATTCATATCCACGTGTGGCGGTATTTTGGCGGCTTCTGCCTGGACGATTTGGGCGCGGCCCATTTCCAGGCCCTCGGGCGTGACACCCGAGTTATTGGACATGTTCTGGGCTTTATAAGGTGCCACCCGAATCCCTCGGTTTGCAAATAAACGGCACAAGGCGGTGTTGACAATACTTTTGCCGACATCTGAACCCGTTCCAAAAACGGCGATACAAGGGGCTTTCTTAAGATTGTTTGCTGACACGGTATTTACGATCCTTTATGACTGAATTTCGTATTTTTTAGCGTACCCACGGGGCGTAAACATAAAATCCCGGTATTTACTCGAGGTGCTGTTGCCGATAAAGACGGTGGTTTGCATATCGACTTCGGCGGCATCCATGTCATCCAGAGTGACGATGTCAATATGTTGCTCCGCGCGCATGGCCCGGGAAACGATACCGACCGGGGTATTTTCATCCCGATGTCTGAGTATGATATCTCGGGCTTTTCCAAGTTGCCAATTTCTTTTTTTACTTTTGGGATTGTAAAGCACAATGACGAAATCCGCTTGGGCGGCAGCTTCAAGGCGCTGTTCGATACGTTCCCAGGGCGTTAGTAGATCGCTCAGGCTGATGGCCGCAAAATCGTGGGTCAACGGGGCGCCGAGCAGGGCCGCACCGGCACAAAGGGCGGGTATACCCGGCACGACTTCTAATCTCAGAACATCTTTATCATCAGCGCCTTTGTGATCGGAACGCGGCGGCACAATGACGATGCCTTTAATCTTGCAGGTTTCAAAGACCAGGCCGGCCATGGCATAGATCCCCGGGTCACCGCTGGAGACGATGGCACAGGATTTACCGGCCCGGGCCTGTTTGATAGCGGCCTCGACCCGTGCGACCTCCTTGGTCATGCCCGTACTGATGATTTCCTTACCATCGATGAGGCGATGGATTAACTCAATATATTTGTGATAGCCTGCTACGACCTCTACCGATGCCAACACCTGAACCGCCCGTTTGGTCAAGTGTTCCGGACTGCCCGGCCCTATTCCGACGACGAAAAGTTGATTCGTGCGATGGCCACCGTCACGTTTTTGGTCGACTGTTTGGGAACGATCAGTGTCCCGCCCCTGGCTGTGAGAATTGCTGATGCTTCGCATACGCTTTTCACTCCAACATGTTTTTCCACCACTATGGATGGGTTTTGGATTTCTTTTACCTGGTTCAATTCCTGTCGGTTATGGAAAACCAACGGCAGGTTGAGATTTTCAGATAGGTTTAGCATCCCGGTTTCATCGGATTTTACGTCAATGGATGCCAGCGAGGTTAAACTGGATGACGCCAGATGGTGCGCTTCAAGCACCTCTTCCAGGAGTTCTTTGATCTCTTCCATGGGGGTATTGCGGTTGCATCCAATGCCGGCCACCAGGCTGGCCGGTCGCAATACCAGAACTTCCGGCGGAAGGCCGACGATGACATCGTCAACATAGATGCCCGGGCCGTTGTCAAATTCCTTTTCCCTGGCATTTTTTTTCAAGTGTTTTGATGTCGCACCGTAAGTGCAAGGTTCAATAAGGGGTAAGCTGGTTCCCAGGAAACCGAAGGGATCATGGGCGAAAATTTGTTTGCGCTGGAGCAGTGCCATGTTTACCGTTTTTATGGCCTGCGGGTTTTCAATCAAAAGGTTCTTCTCTTTTGCCAGCACATCGATCGCCGGGACTCTGTTCACGTCGGTTGCCGTTGTGATCACCGGATCGGCCCCAATGATGTCCGCAATTTTTAGTGTCAAGGCATTGGCACCCCCCAGATGACCGGATAAAAGACTGATAGCGTAATTTGCCTGGTCGTCTACCACCACGACGGCAGGGTCGACCACCTTGTTTTTTATATGCGGCGCAATGACACGCACAACTATGCCGGTGCTCATGATAAAAATATGGCCGTCATATTGATCAAATTGATGATTTAGGGTCTCCGACAAGCTTTGAAACGATAAATGATTATCCGGTGTCTCAATAATTTTTTTTGAAATATAGAGGTCCGCTCTGGCCAGACTACGGATTAATGTCTCGGCCAATTTAGTGCCATTGGGGGTAATGACCCAGATGGCGATCTTTTCTTCTACCGGAGGGACCATTTGCCACAACCAGGTTGAGCGGTTCAGGGTTCAACGTTCAAGGTTAAAAAATAAATAGCTCGTAACAATACGTTTGACCTCATTCAATAAACAACATTCACCATCACGACTTTAGCCCTTTCATTCTGTACTCAAGGTCGACAGCCATGTTTGAATTCGCTGTCATACAGCTTTGACTTGTGTTTTAAATTTTCAGGTTTCACGTCCAAAACTTTTCCAACGATGATCAGGGCATGTTTGGTAATTTTTTCTGATTCAACCCGTTCAGCAAGTTTCTCCAGTGTCGTCACGATGACTTTTTCTTCCGGTTGGCTTGCCCGGTAAACCACCGCACAGGCTGCATTCTTACCGTAAGCGTCGGCCAGGATAACGGCAACGTCGTCCACCATGGACATGCTGAGATAGATGGCCATGGACGCCTGGTGTCCGGCCAGATCCGCCAGGTTTTCTTTTTGCGGCACCGGTGTTCGTCCGGCCATGCGAGTCAGGATCAACGTTTGGGATACTTCGGGCAGCGTATATTCGAGACCCAGGGCAGCTGCCGCCGCAAAAGCAGCGGTGACCCCCGGTATGACTTTATACGGAATTCCGCGTTTTTGAAGTTCCACCATCTGTTCAAAAATCGCGCCATACAAGCTCGGATCGCCGGTGTGCAGTCGGACTACCCGTTTGCCATTCAAGTGAGCGCTCTCAATCTCTTTGATAATAGCTTCGAGATCCATGGCGGCACTGCTTAAAGCCGCCGTGCCAGGTCGGGTCCATTGCAGCAAGCCTTCCGGCACGAGTGATCCTGCATAAATCACCATATCGGCCGCCTTCAGCGCCCTTTGGCCTTTGACGGTGATGAGCTCCGGATCGCCGGGGCCGGCACCGACGAATAGAACAGGGTTGTCAATTTGGGATTTGGGATTTGAGATTTGGGATTTAGAATTTGTATTCTGTCGTTTCACTGGATAATTCCTTTTCAATAAACCAATATTGATGGTCTCTTAAAAAGTCCTCAAATCGTCATGCCGGACTTGATCCGGCATCCAGAACGTGCTGATATTACTGGATTCCGGCTTTTGCCGGAATGACGCTAATGCCAAAAAATGGCTTTTTACGAGTATGTCAATATTAAGATTTAAAGATTTCTCATCTGTTCTGTTCTATTTACATACCTTAATACCCGTTGTCATGAATACCCGTTGTCATGCTCTCAATTCAATCCGAAATCCGCATTCTTAAATCCGAAGTCCAGAAATGATCCATACCGGATTCTGGGCCTCAAATCTGTCCCCCCAGGGCATCTCCCGACTTCGACTGACTTGAACCTGTATCTCGCTGGTCTTAAAATCGAGCGTCTTCAAAGCTTCCACAGCTGTCTG
>JASFFJ010000642.1:0-4657 GCA_050124355.1 Desulfobacterales bacterium
GTTGTACCATGGATTCGACATCAACTTTAACGCTATTTAGCCGCATAGCCGAAAGCCGGCCTTCGATACCGGTTTCGATGACATAGGGTTCGATTTCTGCTAACAAATTCATTATCCCGATACCGTCATTGATCAGCTCGCTCACCTGAACCAGCTGCACCTGATCTAAATATTCCGCTCCCTCGATTCTCAACGATTTTTTATCGAGAATGCTCTTGTAGCGTTCAACAGTGCTGATGGTTTGGCTGATTCGTGCCATCAGTGTCGTTATATCATTGAGTTGGTGTTTTTGGCTTTTATAGTAGAGCGTAATAACTTTCCTACGTCGCGAGATAGTCAGTACATATTTTGATATTTGACGTGCCATGCGTTCTGCAGCACGATGACGCATGCCGGTTTCGTTAGTTGGTAAAGACGGATCGGGAGCCAATTGGACATTTGCCGCAAGGATCCTGGAAACGCTCTCATCCAGGATGATCGCACCGTCCATTTTTGCCAATTCGTACAGTTTTTCTGGCGAGAAACTGGCCCCGATATAAAATCCGCCTTGTAGAATGCTTGCCTGTTCTTTAATATCGTCCAAAAATACGATCAAGGCACCAAATCCGGCCATTATGATATCGTCCAGAGCGCGACGCAACAATGTGCCTGGTGCAACCATTTTGATTTTCGGTATCAGTTCAGGGTCAATTGCCATATTAAAACCCCATCAAACCCAAAGCTCGGTTATAAGCAGAACAGCCTGATATTACCTCGATCTTTTTAGGCTGCTTTTTTGTTTTTCCGTTGTCTTTTTGTTTTTATGAGCAGCTTTTTTAGCAGTACCCGATCCGGATTCGCGCTGTTAAAAACTGGAATATCGGTGAATGTTGACAGCTCTCGAATGTGTAAGGGCGAACTGGAACATACCCCGGATATAGCATCAGGCTTTAAGTCATAGTGGTCCTTAAGGATGTTCAATCCCCCAATGGCACCAAAGGCATCATTGGAGCAGAAGATGAACCGGTGTATCCGCGAACGAACTACGTCTGAGCTTAGCAACATTCCAGTTTCTCGCTGAATGATACCATCAGCAAGCTCTACGACCCAGTAATTTTTTGGATTGTTGGCATACCTTAAATCCAGAACATTAAAAATGTTCAACAGCTCCTCTTTCGACACCATGTAGGTGGATGGATGACCCAGCAATGTGAAGTCAGTATAGTGGCTTGCCCCTGCATCGTTCATGTGTAAGATGTCCTTGAGACTGGCCGTACCCGTCACCTTTGACGCCCTCACTGTGTAACCCAAGGAGGAAAGCACCCAGCAACAAGCGACTGCTGCCATGCTTTTGCCGGAGTTCATGGCAGTACCGCAAACCAAGATCATCGGCGAACGGGGTGTTTTCTTTACTTTGCTTTTTGGAATAATCAAGGGAAACTGTTTGGTATTGAGGACTTGGCCATCACTTGAACAGACATAGCCAATCATCTCGACTCTAGTCGGGTCCTTAACGAGCGTGTTTTTGGTTTTTATTTTACCGACAATGCCCGAACGGGCTAACAGATCGACTTCAACACAATTGTCTTTCGGAACAAAACCCTCATAATAATCGGGTGCATAGCGATGGCCGAAGACAAATATACCTTTGGAGCCATTGTGGATGGCATGAATCCGGCCCGAGACATTTTCCAACGTTGAATGCTGTCCTATCCTGGAGATTTTACCATAGATGACGTCACCTGGCACCGGTATTTGGTCTAATACCTGGTACTGTTTTATTTTCGATGGTTTTAATGTGAATGCCGCACTGGGTAAAATATAACCTCTCTCAATTTTTTGCATTTTATAATCCTTTGCTCCTGTCTTGGGCGCCAGTTAAAAAATTGACTGCTGTTTGGGCAAAAACCCGGTTAACCCGATGATATGTATTTTTAAGTAGTTGTAGATGACTGCGAAATTCAATCTTTTCTTTGTAAGCTGCTTTCTTTAATGTCGAAAACCAGTTTATGGCGCGTTCTCGCCGTCCCTCGCCTTGGAGGCGACAAAGGTCCACCTGTTTGTAAGTCTTTCGATAGGCACCTTGCTGGAGGTCTTTATCTCCAACCAACACCAGCATTTCTTGGCTGCATAAGCGGTGTAACCGTTTGCGTGCTTGGCCAGGTTCATTTGGCACGCGAAGGCCCAACGGGTATGGAAGCCGGGTCATCGGCCACATAAACCAGCCGGGGGCGCCAATCACTGCTCGCGCGATATTTTGGTCGTTGAAAGCCAAGTACCGATGGCCAAACTGTCCACCTCCTGAAAATCCCAAAAGAAATCTGGCTTTAATCTCAACCGGTGAAATCAACTCAGACAAAGTTTGAACCAACTGGTTGAGCCTCAAATCTGCTCGTAAACCAGATAGATTTAAACGTTGATAGTTTTTGTCAAATCGATTTTCATCAAAATGGGGGGCCATAACAACCCAATTATAATTCGAAACCTGTTGTCCCCAGAAGTTCGCGATTCCACGCACCAGTTGTCGACCGCGTGCATTGTTTTTCCTAGCCCCATAACCGTGGATCACGATCAATAAGCTTGATTCTGGTTCGTGAGAATAAACACTTTCCGGCAAATATACGCAAACAAATTGATTGTCCCGCGTGTATAGGTCATTAAGACCAACGCCCCATTCCTGTTTTTGTATGGCTGAGAGAAAAAGATCCCCACCATTAAGTGGAATCCGGTTTATCTGCTGCAAAATTAAGGTCTTCTAATCTATGAAATGGATTGTCGTGGCCGGCGTATTATGGGCGTATCCGATATTCCCTCGGCTGTCGATGCATATTAGACCGCCTCATCCGCTGATACTATCAAGCAAGCTGATGCCAAATTGGGCAGCATCCATGGCCTTTTTCCCCGAATTATACTGTAAATAATTGCTGATTTCTTTGGATAAGCAGATAACCATGATTTTTTCGCCGACACCGGTGCAAGATATACCGCCATGTTTCGAACAATATGTTCCAGCACCGATAATGGGTGAATCCCCGACCCGTCCAGGAACATTCATTTTCAAACCGCCCGTAGACGTACCGGCAACGATATGGCCGCTTTTTTCCCTGGCAACACAACCGACGGTACCCAGCGCTTCATTTCCTTTTTTAAGAATTGATCGGCATGGAAAATCTGCTCATAGGTGGTTTTAGTTCGAAGTTGTTCCATGAACTCAAACCAAAGCTCTAGTTTTTCGCGAGTCCGAGGATCGTACTTGGGAAATCCCTCACTTCTGGCGAATTCGGTGGCCAATTGTCCCGCAAGAGCAACATGCTGGGTGGTTTCCATGACTTTTCGGGCCACTGAGATGGGGTGCTCTACATCCTCTACACCGATGACTGCTCCGGCGACCAGATCATCTTTCATGATCGATGCATCCATGCGCACACGGCTGTCCAATTGCAGATAACTACCAACGCCGGCGTTTAGGTAATTGGATGATTCGAGTCGTTGAATTGCCAACCCCACGGCGTCAACTGCATTTCGCTGGTTGAGTACTTCATAAGCCTCTTCACAAGCAGCGACCACATCTTTAATCTCTGGGGTTCGTCGGTTTTCTGACTGTGGGCCCCACCATGAACAATGATCTTTGACTTTACCATTTGCGGATGGATCTTTCTCTTCGTCACGAATGGTTTTGATTGTAAACTGATTTATAACTGATTTATATAGGTGGATAGTATGATCAAGCGTTGACTAAAAAGTGGATCCGGGCCATGAAATCATTAGGCCAGATTAATAAACAAAAAACATGCCAATGCCATTTAAAATTGAAAAGTTACAACAAAGGATGTGTATCGGGCAATTCGATAGCTTTTTTAATGGAGATCGTCTTTTTCTTCCCAGCATGGACACCAAAACCGGAACTCTTGGTTCAGATTTTTCTTAAAAAACAGCCCTCGTTGTTCCGAATTTAATATCGTGTTCAACCTTCCCCTTTAACCAGGATCAAACCTACTTTTGGTACGTGTTGTGCACTATAAATTTACGATGCTAATCTGAGCTGTTTATCTATACTTTTTTCTAAGCTTAGCTATGGAATTTTTAGTTGATTTTTGCGGTCATCTAAACTAATTACATGCGGCCAGTTCGATATTGTCGATATATGGATCGTTAACAATTTGCTGAAAGAGTAGAGGAATGGTATCGACGTTTTTTTCTTTTGGGGCCCTTTTTACATCGGCCCTTTTTGTTATGATGGGCAGCAGCATGTTGAATACCCAACTTAGCCTGCGCATGACTCAGGTGGGATTTTCAACCGCGACCATCGGAGTTACTCTGGCATGTTATTTTCTGGGACTCGTGTTTGGGTATTTTTTATGCCATCATTTGATTCAGCGGGTTGGACACATCCGGTCCTTTGCCGTATTTGCCGCTACCGCCACAATAATCATTATTTTGCATGGCCTTTACATTTCAGCTTTTTTTTGGGCGACGCTTAGACTTTTTATCGGAATTGCCAATTTTGGCTTATTTATGACCGTCGAGAGCTGGTTAAACGAATGCACCCAGAGCCAAAACCGGGGAAGAGTTTTTTCTATCTATATGACCTTAACATATGCGGGAATCGGCATCGGACAACAATTTCTCAATTTGGGAGATGAAAGCGGCCAGGATTTGTTCTTGATTGCGGCGCTTC
>JASFFJ010000643.1:0-4634 GCA_050124355.1 Desulfobacterales bacterium
AATGAAGGTGTGAGTTTTAAGAATACGGTTTGGGTCATTTGAATTTAAAAAATTGGAAAATTGTTTCGGATTTTGATAATCGGATTTCGGATTTTTTCAAGTCCTAAGCTTCTTCCTTGAGTTTCGCCAAAATATCATCAATTTTCTCCGCCGTCAGATTACCATAGGTTTTACGATTAATCAGCATGGCCGGAGATCGATCGCAGTAGCCGATGCAGCAAACCTTCAAAAGCGTGAATAGTCCATCCGAGGTTGTTTCTCCAGCTTGAATACCCAGTTTCCGGCAGAGATATTTCCAAACGAATTCATAACCGTTCACCCAGCAGACCACACTGTCACAGACATGAATCACGTATTTTCCGACCGGCTCCCGGTAAATAAAGGTGTAAAAGGTGGCCAGCTGGTCAATCTCAAGGGGAGACATTTCAAGTAGCTCAGCGGCTTCCCGCACACCCTCGTCGGTCAGGTTGCCGTAGAAATCCTGGATCGCGAATATGACATCCACAGCCAGCTCCCGGGGATGCTCAATTCTGCTGATTTGTTCGACAAGCGAACTTTTAAGATCGTTCGGAAGCATAAGTCTTTTAATATTTTAGGTGTCAGGTTTCAGTGTTCAGGTTTCAGATCTTGCCACGCCGTTCCCGATCCGTATCCAGCGCGAAACCTGATTTTTGAGTTCTAATAACACGGAATTTATGACTGACGTTGAACAGCAGCCACAAGTTGGCCCTGACTTTTTAGTTAGTACAACATCATTCCGATATTCGCTTTCCGCCTTACAATTTCCGAATTCCGAATTCCCACTTCCATATTCGATTTAACGGTCAATATCCGGTAAAATGTAGTCGAATGAGCCGATCGTTGTCACCAAATCGGCTACGGTTTCTCCCACCGTCATCAGGGGCATCGTCTGCACATTGGCAAATCCCGGTCCCCGAATTCGGGTGCGGTAGGAATAGCCGAGACCGTCACTGACCAGATAATATCCCTGCTCTCCCCGAGGAATTTCACAGGATACATAAGCCTCTCCGACGGGCATCTTAGGACCACGGGTGACATTGATAAAATGATGAATCAGGCTTTCAATGTCGCTCAACATATCTTTGCGCGCCGGGATGGCGTAACGGTAATCGTCGGTGACATAGCGACCGGCGGGCATGTTGTCGGCGGCCTGTTCGATGATTCCAAGGCTCTGGCGCATTTCCTCCACCCGTACCAAATAACGGGCATAACAATCGCCCCCGTCGGCCGTTGGAATCTCGAAATCGAAATTTTCATACCCTGAGTAAGGAAACGCTTTGCGAAGGTCCCACTGCAATCCGCAAGACCGTAAATTCGGTCCGGTAACCCCCCAGCTCATGGCATCTGCCAGCGTTAGCCGACCGATTCCCTGGGTTCGTGCTTTGAATATGGGATTGTTGCGAATCAGACTCTCGTATTCGTCGAGACGCCGGGGAAATATCTTGACGAACTCGTCCAGCAGCGGCTTCCAGCCTTCAGGTAAATCGGCGGCAACACCCCCAATCCTGAACCAGGATGGATGCAGCCGTCCACCGGTAATCAACTCCACAATGTCCATGATCATCTCGCGTTCGCGGAAGACATAGAAATTGGGGGCCATCGCACCTACATCGTGGGCATACGTGCCCAGCCACACAAGATGGTTGCTCAACCGGAAAAGCTCACTCAACATTACCCGGATGACCTGGGCCCGCTCGGGAACTTTAATTCCGGCCAGGGTTTCCGCCGCCATCACATAAGGCAAATCATTGGCGGCACCGGCCAGATAATCGACACGAGCGGCATAGGGAATAAACTGATGCCAGGTTTGTCGTTCGCCGATTTTTTCGACACCCCGGTGGTGATAGCCGATATCAATATCCATAGAGGTAATTTCTTCACCATCGAGTGTGACAATATAACGTATCAACCCATGGGTGCTGACATGGTGGGGACCGATATTTAGAATGAGTTGGCGTCGCCGACCGTATTTTTCAACATAGACACCACCGTCGATAGGCTGGTTTTTTTGGGCATCTGCCAGCGTATAGGGCGGCATCTCCGTCGCCCGTCCCGGATAATCCTTTCTCAACGGGTGACCTTCCCAATCCGGCGGCATGATCAGGCGCTGGAGGTTCGGATGGCCTTCAAATCGAACGCCGAGAAGGTCGTAAACTTCCCTTTCATACCAGTTGGCCGACGGCCAGATATCCGTCACCGTATCGGCTGTCGGGTCTGGTCCGGACAAAGGCACTTTCAACCGCAAGCGGGCAGCCGGATCGAAAGACAACAAGTGATACACCAGCGTAAAATCCGGGAATAACTTACGTTTGCGGCGGGTGGACTCATCGATGGCAGTCAGATCATCCAGGCGCTGAAACCGGGGATTGGCCTGGGAGTTGAGAAAGCGGAGCACGTCCTTGACATGATCTTTGGGCACGATAAAGGTCGGAAAATCGCAACTTTGTGGTTCTGGCTTGATGGCCTTACCGAATCGAGCCTGCAGATGGCGGGCCAGGTCTTGTGATGGGTTGTCCAACTCGATGGGAGGCGATGGCGGGGTCCACATGCCATCTGAGCGGCTGTCCCAGAATTTGTCAGGGATTACCGACGTGCCACGGATGGCGGTGCCTTCCATGCCCGGGCCGCGCGGATCTCTCGATTTGGTTAGGCCATCAACCAGTATCGGCTTTTGGGTACCCTGGCTGCCTCCCTCGAGATGCAAAATCGGACGGGTCGGTTTTTCTTCAGCCGTGATTTTATCCTGCAACATGACAAGGCCTTGCAGTACGGCCTCCGGTCTTGGCGGACAGCCTGGAATATAAACATCCACCGGCAGGATTTGATCGACTCCTTGCACCACACTGTAGACGTCATACATACCGCCACAATTTGAGCAGGAGCCCATTGAGATCACCCAGCGGGGCTCTGCCATTTGTTCATACAGTCTTAATACCACTGGTGCGATTTTCTTAAATACGGTTCCGGCAATTATCAACAGATCCGCCTGTCGCGGTGACGGGCGCAAGACCTCGGCACCGAAACGGGCCATATCATACCGGGGGGTGAAGGCGGTGGCTTCCTCGACAAAACAGCAGGAAAGACCAAAGAACATGGGCCACAGACTGTACTTACGGGCCCAGTTGATGACGAGATCCGCATTGTTGAACAGCTGGTCGCTTAGCTTAGTTTGCCCGTCGGCCCCCACTCAAGTCCCCCTTTTTTCCAGATATACACAAGGCCCAGTATCAACTCTCCAATGAAGAAGCCTATCTGAAGCCAACCTTTCCAGCCCAATTTTTCCCAAGCAATGGCCCAGGAAAAGATGTAGGCTCCCTCCACATCGAAAATCAGAAAGAAGATGGCTACCAAATAGAAAGGAACCGGATACCACAAACGGGCACTTCCAGTGGGAATGACGCCACTTTCATAGGGTCTCAATTTTTCGCTGTTAGGCGTTTTTTGTCCGAGCCAGGAGGCCACAAATAGGAGCAGAGCAATCAACACCACAATCATTAGTCCAAATACAACCAGACTAAATACGCCAGGCTGCCAGGGAGAAAGCGATCCACCTGCTACAGTAGGTTGCATGATGCTCTCCGCTCGGATTTACTCAATCGAAAAGAATTTGAGATTTGTTCAAAACAAGATGAAGATCCGAACTATAAAATATCCGTTTCCGACTTCGGCTGCACAGAGTATTAAGGCACAGAAGTTAAAAACAAAGATAACAACGTATGCAGGATTTTCTTTATTTTTGCAAGGATAAAATCAAGTAAACCGTCATTTTTCGCATAATGTCGTGCGGTTCCCGCCGATGCGGAGATTTATTTTTTCGGTGAAGGTTGTGAAGATTTGTTATTCACCCTATCAGCCAATTGAATTTAGAATCAACAATCTATTCAGCTATTGTAACCTTCACCGTAGCACCGCTTGGCGCTCCTTTAAACAACGTTGCATCTCCCAGAACCTTTCCGAAAACATTTACAGGGCTTTATGCTCGTGGTTGGTCGCCGGTGCTGACCGGAGTTGGGCCAAAAAAAATACATTATCAGGAGGAAATTATCGCATGGGCCGAGCAGGCGATTTTAGCATTTCTTAGATTGGGCGGTCGAAGATTCACGGCTTCGGGTTGTAGAGCACCAATATTCGGCAATATCAAACCCTATCGTGCCGCAGAAAGGATGAATACGTGTGTTGGCTAACTCTTGATGGACTGGGCCAGGTCATCAATACGTTCTCTTATGGAGATCAGATATCTGGCCATTTTTCCCCGATGATCGGCTGTAATAGAATCATGGTCTCCTCTCAACACAATCAACGGATCAAAGGTGCAGACCTGGTTCATGTCCTTTAGGGCGATGCGGATATTTTCTTCGCCACCTTTTTCTGATACTTCCGGATATAAATGGATAAAAGTCTCCAATGCATCCCTCAGCACCAGAATGATGCCCTGGGTGTAATAAATTCGATCGTCCAGTTCAGTGTAGGGTACATCCGAATTAGACTGCACCAGAAGCCCTAAAGGCTGATCCAGAAACTGCTTGCTGATAATAAATTCAAGCATGTTGTGCATATCATCCGTTCGTAAATTAAAAACGGCTTCGCTATTTTCTCGCAGAAGCTCAGACTCG
>JASFFJ010000644.1:0-4585 GCA_050124355.1 Desulfobacterales bacterium
TTCAAAAAAAAATAAGCCCTGGCAGGATCATTATACACAGCAAGCCAAAAAGGAGCGATACCCGGCTCGATCCGTTTATAAATTAGAGGAGATCCAAAAAAAACACCGCCTCATCAAAAAGGGTGACAAGGTACTGGATCTGGGCTGTGCGCCGGGATCATGGTTGCTTTATGCCGCTAAATTGACGGGTCAAAAAGGCCGAGTCATCGGCGTCGATCTTAATCCCGTTTCGATTCAAGTTTCATCACATGTTAAAATTATCACCGCTGATGTTTTTGCGTTGGACACCGCGATTCTCGGAAAAGATTTTAACGTTGTGCTAAGTGATATGGCACCGGCGACTACCGGCCATAAAGCCGTTGATGCAGCACGATCGTACAACCTTTGCGAAGCTGCACTGAAGGTTGCACAGAACATCTTGCTGCCAAGCGGGTCTTTTGTCTGCAAGATTTTTCAGGGGCCGGATTTTAACCTGTTTTTAAATGACGTTCGGGCCGGATTCAAAAAGTTGAAAATTTTTAAGCCCCAAAGCAGCCGCAAGGCAAGTAAAGAGATATATGTGATCGGGTTAGGTTTCAAAAAATAAATGGACAAATCAGCGACCACCAGCAGAGCGTGGTCCCAGCCCCTTCGAGGCGCCATCCCCATACCCCCAACTCTGCTGGTGATCGCTGATTTAGAACAAGGTAATATCGACGATCATTATTTTGGTTATAGAAGCGAAATAAAAAATTAAATTCAGAACGATTGGCCCAAATTCAGTCTTATTGACGCGATTTCTGATATTTCTGCTGCATCCGATTTTACCACACATCAGTAGTTCTGAATTTAGGCAGGAGGTACACATGTCGGGACACAGCAAATGGTCGAGCATCAAGCATAAAAAGGCCGCAACCGATGCAAAAAGGGGTAAGATCTTTACCAAGCTTATCAAAGAAATCACCGTGGCAGCTCGCATGGGTGGCGGAGACATCGATGCCAATCCCAGGCTGAGAACGGCGG
Source organism: Desulfobacterales bacterium (assembly GCA_050124355.1). Lineage (GTDB taxonomy): Bacteria > Desulfobacterota > Desulfobacteria > Desulfobacterales > JAFDCJ01 > JAFDCJ01. The sequence continues at coordinate 1,003 of JASFFJ010000644.1, forward strand.
TGGCGGCGGGCAGAAGTGAAAATATGCCCAAGGAAAACATTGAGCGGGCGATCAAAAAGGGAACCGGTGAGCTTGAAGGCGTAAACTATGAAGAAAGTACTTATGAAGGCTACGGTCCCGGCGGTGCGGCCGTGCTGATAGAATCCCTGACCGACAATAAAAATCGAACCGTGGCCGATATCCGCAGCATTTTCGGTAAAAATGGCGGCAACCTGGGTGAAAACGGATGTGTGGCCTGGATGTTTGACAAAAAAGGCTATATTGCAGTTGAGAGCAAGTCCGTCGATGAGGAAGCCTTGATGGAAACCGCTTTGGATGCCGGGGCGGAGGATATTAGGGAAGATGACAGCAACTTTGAAGTCATCACGGCGCCGGGCGACTTCGAGGCCGTCAGAGAGGCCATGGAGAAGGCGTCAATTGCCCACATCGTTGCTGAAGTCACCATGCTTCCCCAAACCACAACCAATCTGACCGGCAAAGAAGCCGAGCAGATGGTCAGATTGATGGAAATGTTGGATGACTGTGATGATGTGCAGAAAGTTTATACAAATGCGGACATTCCGGATGATATCGTCAACGGCATGCAATAGACGGTAAGGTTTAGGCTCAGGGATATCGGGTTAAAGGTTCAGGGTTCAAGATTCAGCGTTAAAGGTTATAGGGTAGGGTATAAGGCGCAAGGCGCAAGGCAAAGGGCGCAGGGCAGAGGGCCTAGAGCAAATATTTCCTAATTTATCATCCAAAATCCGCAATCAAAAATCCGAATTCGTAGTTCTATTCGTCCAATTGCAGGACATCCGCCCCGGGCGGTATCTCAAAGCTAAAGAGGCTTTCATCCAGTTTTACATCGAACTGATGATTGGTAAACTCGATTCGATTTTCATCGCCATAGGAGTTGTAAGTAATTATCCGAACGACGGTAAATGTATTTTTGGTGACCGCCAAGCGGATATCGGTCACATCCAGCTTTTTTTCCAAAGGCTGGAGTATGAGCTCATAAAAATAATCTTCCATAGAATTTTCCAGGGATATTTTAAATTTTTTACGAACCAGCTTGATGTCCGACAAAAAGCTGGCCCCTTTTCCGTCGCTGAAAAAAGCCGGCGCACTCCCGGTTAGCACCTGGTTATCTGCGGGTCTGTGAATCCATAGCTGGTGCCCGTCTGTAATGATTGTCTGCTTTTCCGGTTTCTCATACTCCCATCGCATCATCCCCGGGTAGCGCACGAATATTTTACCAGACGCAAAATCGACGATATCCATCGCCTTAATGGTGGATTCCTGAATGAAATTTGCCTGAAAGCTTTTGCCGGTATAGTGTTTTTCAACTCGATCCAGGATTTGTTCCAGGGTTAGCTCCGATTCGGCGGCGTAAGAAAAATTGATGAAAATGCCAGAAATGAGTATCAGAGCTGTGAGTAAGATTCGGTTGGCAGGTATTTTCGATTCTTTCAATAGTTGTCCTCCTATGACCATCGATTCGCTATTACGGTGACATATTTACTCAGAGATCCAAATCTCCCGACCATAATGCTTCAAGGAAGATCTGCCAGGGTAGAACTTCAATTCGGGTGTCTAGTTTTCTGCTGTGACTTTCCAGCGATACGATAAAGGCCTTTTCGACCGTATGTTCCTCCAGCAACGCGTTTAGACCTTTTGCATGCCCGCTATGGATCCGCTGGGTTCCTTTTACCTCAACTGCAATTTTCATGTCTCCAAGGACGAAGTCCACTTCAAAACCGCTACTGGTCCGCCAGTAGCAAATATCAAGTTCCGGATTCCGATAAGCCTGATATGCTTTGAGCTCCATCAAGATATAATGTTCAAACGAATGACCGAATTCCGGTGTGCCGGCTCTCGGTTCGCGCCGGGCCAAATAGTTGGCAACTCCCACGTCAAATAGATAAAATTTTTCAGTTTCGATGAGACGTCGATTTATTACTTTACGCCAGGGCTGTACCCTAAATCCCAGCAATGTGTCCTCCAAAATTTGAAAGTAATTCCTGACGACTTTGGCGCTGACACCGGATTCTCTGGCGACATTTGTGTAATTTAGCAATACCCCAGAAGTAAGGGCGGCAACGCGCAGAAATTCGGCAAATGCTGGAATATTCTGAACCACAGCCTCTGCTGCAATTTCTTCTTTCAAATAGTCCGCTACGTATGACCTTAGGTCCTGAATAGGATCAACCGAAAGGAAATGCGGTGGCAGCAGACCGGAAATAATGATCTTTTCTAGTTCAAAACCTTCTGTTTCCGTCCAGCTCAGTGGTGCCAGTGTGTAGCGCCAGGCTCTACCTGCGAGCAGGTTGGCATGCCCTCGCCGTAATTTACGGGCACTTGAGCCGGTCATTAAAAATGCCACATCTGTATTTTCAATCATCCAGTGAATTTCATTGAGAAGATCGGGAACCATCTGGATTTCGTCGATTACAATTAAGCCTTGATGATCCTGGAATCGTTCCCTGAGCAAGGAGGGACGCGAGACATAATCCGCAAAGACATCTGTTTTCAATAGGTCAATTAGAATTGAATCGGGAAAGTTTCTGGTAATCCAATAAGTTTTGCCGGTTTTACGTGGACCCCAAAGAAAAGCAGATTGGTTGGGAGGCAGTTCAATTTTTAGCAACCTGTTTATGATTTTTTTCATACATTGGCAATATTATCCGGATAATCTTGCCTGTCAAGTAAATTTACATTAAAATACTCCGTTTTTCCAAAAACCGCCCGGCTGATCCTATCGATAATCCGCATTTTTTTACGGGCATCCCTTTGGTCGATCAGCAAAACTTTTTTGCCCTGGGCCATCAGGGTCTCCACATTTTGTTTCTGAAGCTGGGTGTCCAACTGTTTGGCTTTCTGCAAGCTGCGGAAATAAAATTTCTTTCTTGTCATCAGCGTCCGGTAGATATCCCTGTCGATAGTGGGCTCATCTAAGATACTCAATGCCACATCGAGACATTCAAAAAAATCCGTGACCTGAGAATCAAATTTTTTGAAAAACAGGCATAAAAATTCTACTTTTTCAGCCGTTGGCAGAAACCGGGAATTTCTCAGTTTTACTTTGATTTGGTCGCTGGTCGTTTCATCTTGATGTTGGTTCAAGGCCTCAAGCAGGCTGGGATTCAAGTGTTTGGAAATGTGAAGACGTGCGATAAATTGACAAGCTAGATCTACGGTCACTCGGAGGCGCAATGATCCCCTGTTCTCCGGAAAACGGATGGTCGCCTGCACGGGATCCTGTAAAAGATCGCCCAGTACGGATTTTTCGTCCGCCTGCTGAAAATGAGAACGTTCCAGCAAGGACTCCAACTGAAGCTGCATGGTTTCATCCGGGAATAAAAGCAACTCCATCAGTGAATCCTTTTCGCAGTTGGAATCGTCAAGAAGGATGGTCTGAAGTTCTGTGGTAGTGGGATTTGAAAATGTAGAGTCGATGTAGTGGATCACCTCGCTGCCCAAGGTAATACCATTGCCCAGAATTTTTCGAATTTCATCTGCGAGATGTTTACATTTTTTATTTAGATCCATTAGTTATCGGTTGGTAGATCGGTGAGCCGTTGGTTCTTTGACCATTCTGGCT
>JASFFJ010000645.1:0-4573 GCA_050124355.1 Desulfobacterales bacterium
CCCTACCGTCTACGGCCGACATGATGCACGGTTCGTTTAATTACGGTGCGCCGGAGCTGAGTATCATGTGTTCGGCTGTGGCCGATTTGGCCCATTTCTACAAGCTCCCGGTATGGGGCACGGGTGGTTGCAGCGATTCGAATGCCATGGATGTCCAGGCAGGGGCGGAGACGGCCATGTCACTGCTATGCTCGGTATTGGCAGGTGCCAACCTGGTCCACGATGTTGGCTTTTTATCCCAGGGTCTCTGCATTACACCGGGATTTCACCTTCTCAACGATGAGATAATTGCAATGGTGAAACAGATTGTCTCGGGTATCGAAGTGACCCCTGACACCTTGTGCCTGGACTTGATCGATGCCATCGGCCCGGGGGGCAACTTTCTCGAACATGAACATACCTTAAAGCACTTCAAAGATATGTGGATACCGAAGCTTTTTGACCGAACCCACTTTGAGACCTTGACCAAGGAATTTATCGTTGATTCCGGCCAAAGAGCCCAGCAGCGGGCCATTGAGATCATTGAAAGCCACAACCCTGAAGCCATATCACCCGGCGCCCTGGAAGATCTTGCTGAGGTTACCAAACGTTGGCATGAGGATTAATTTTTGGAATTATAACCCATAAACAGGTCATCCAAAGGTTGCCAAAAGCTCCGGAAAAGTCCCGACTACGGGGTACTGGAGTGATGGACTATTTACATACCCGTAAAAAGCCAATTTTTACGCGTTAGCCTAATTCCGGCGAAAGCCGGAATCCAGTAATATCAACACGTTCTGGATGCCGGATCAAGTCCGGCATGACGATTGGAGGACTTTTTACGAGATCATCACTATTGAGTGTTGAAATAAATACATCAGATGTATGTTGTTTTATGGAGATCCTTTGTATTCTCGGTTCATTCGCCAATAATGCTAATATTAAGAAAAATATAACAATATCAATACAATAAAGTTAAAAAGTTTACTATTGGTATTATTCTTATAATTTAATAAATTGGAAAAAAGATCAGATGATCCTATATATTTACCTTGACATGTGATATTTTTATTCGATAAATAAAAGGATCTTAAACCCAAAAGAAAGTAATCCATTAAATTAACTTTTGATTGGTCATAATTACTATTTTTTCTGAGTACCAAAGGGGGATCAATCTGAATGATTGTTGAACAGATCAAATCTTACTCCGCTCCGGAGCGGGTGGTGAAACAGTTTTTAAAAAACCTGGAAACCGGTGAAATGAAGCCCGGTCAAAAATTGCCGACCCAAGATCAGTTGGCCGATCTGTTCGGCGTCAGTCGGTCCTCAGTCAGGGAAGCAATGAACGCTTTATCGATGATGGGCTATTTAGAAATAACCCAGGGAAAGGGCTCTTTCATCAAAGAGGGACTGCCGGGCAACGGGGGAGAAGGGTATCTGAGCGATTTTTTTAAAAAAGCGAATCTTTTTCACCTCATGGAAATAAGGGAGGTGCTCGAGTGTTACGCCGTCGAGAAGGCGTCTTTGGTCGCCAGTGAGAAAAATATCGAACTTTTGAAACACGCTTTGGAAGCGCTTGAAAACAGTCGCAATGATCTCAGAAAATATCTATTGGCCGACAGGGATTTTCATATTGCAATCGGCACAGCAGCGAATCTGCCGGAAATCGGTGAACTCGTATACGCTATTCACCAGATCGGGAATAAAAAATTACCCGTTATTTTTACAGCCTCGAGGAAAGAGAAAATTGCCAAGGGAATCGATACGGCCCAAAGAATTTTGCATTATATCATTAAAGGTGAAGGAAAGCAGGCCGCAAGGTGCATGCGAAATCATTTGAATACGACCAATGAGGATTTGAAGGATGAATTGCTGCAACGTCAATTTCAGAACGGCCAAACCTGAGTATTTTAAAGTATGCCCAGCAGGGCTCTTTCTTGGCAATGAGCCGGTAGTTTATACAGGGGACTAAGTGCGTTGTTTCATAGATACAATTACGTATTTTGATCGATTTTCGCTAAACCACAGAGAACACCGAGTTCACAGAGAACTGATTTTTACGTTTCTCTCTGTGCTCTCGGTGTCCTCTGTGGTGAAATATTACATTTCTATAATTAGAGAAATGAGTACTAAGGCATCCGATTCGGGTAGCGGAACGGAAAATGAGAAAAAAGGATAGCCGTGTGAATTCCTCACCGGCAGGTAAGATATTCGATATAAAAAAATATGCCATTCATGATGGACCTGGAATTCGTACGACGGTCTTTTTGAAAGGGTGTCCCCTGACCTGCGGGTGGTGCCACAATCCCGAAGGGCTGTGGAATGCGCCAAAGATAATATATGAATTCAACCGGTGCATCGGTTGCGGCGATTGCATCGAAGCCTGCCGGGAAGCTGCCATATCCGCTACCAAGAGTGGTATGTCAACAAACCGCCATCGCTGTAAAGGCTGTGGCGTATGCGTGGACGCCTGTCCCGGGGGCGCCCGTGAATTGACGGAACGAACCGTAACCGTCGACCAGCTCGTTGAGATCATCAAACAGGATATTCTTTTTTATGATGAGTCGGGTGGCGGCGTCACTTTTTCGGGAGGTGAACCGCTGCTGCAAGCTGACTTTTTAATAGAAGTACTCAAGGCCTGCGGCCATTGCGAAATTCACCGGATTGTCGATACATCGGGGTATGCCGATCGGTCCATCATAGAAGAAGTGGCTCGGCAGACAGATTTATTTTTATTCGATTTAAAGCTCATCGATTCTACTCGTCACAAACAATTCACCGGGGTGTCCAATCAAACTATTCTTGATAACCTGGTGTTTCTTCATAACTTAGAGGCCAATGTCACCGTTCGGGTCCCCCTGATTCCAGGTATAAATGACGACCATGAGAATTTGAGTCAAATTTGCGGTTTTCTTTTGCCTTTAAAAGGCATTCGTGATGTCCACATCTTGCCTTATCACGATTATCAAAAAAATAAGTACAGCAAACTCGGCATGGAATATACGGTTGACGATATAATTATACCGCTACCGGAGCAGGTTTCAAATTCACTGAAACAATTTGAGGAGAATGGATTTCAGGTCAGTATAGGAGGATAGACTTATGAATAAACGGATTGAAAAATTACGAAGCGAAAGCTTCGAAGCAACCCCCAGTATTTCGATTGAGCGGGCGCTTTTAGTCACCGATTATTACAAAGCGCATTATGGAAAATATTCCATGCCGGTCATGCGTGCCTTGGTGTTCAAACACCTCTGCGAACAAAAGACCATCTATATTGGTAAAGAGGAATTGATTGTCGGTGAGCGGGGACCTTATCCCAAATCAGTTTCGACGTTTCCGGAACTAACCTGTCACACGGAAGAAGATCTCCGGATTTTGAACAGCCGGGCCATGACCAGTTTCAACATTTCAGAAGAAGATATCCACACTTTTGGGGAGGAGGTGGTGCCCTACTGGAAAGGACGAAGCATGCGAGATCGTGTTTTCGGTCATGTGCCCGATGCCTGGAAGGATGCCTATGAATCCGGTTTTTTTACAGAGTTTATGGAGCAACGGGCCGCTGGTCATACCTGCCTTGATGGTACGATTTACCATAAGGGAATGCTGGATTTCAAAGAAGAGATCGCTCAAAGTACGGCAGCGCTTGACTATTTAAATGATCCAGAAGCGGCTGAAAAAGCGGAAAATCTGAAAGCCATGGACGTTGCCTGTGACGCTGCGATCATCTTTGCTGAACGCCACGCCGAGTTGGCGGAAAAGATGGCGCGTTCGGAGAGTGACCCCAAGCGGAAAGCAGAATTAGAAAAGATCGCAGCGGTTTGTCGCTGGGTGCCGGCGAATAAGCCCCGGAATTTCTGGGAGGCCATCCAGATGTACTGGTTCGTGCACCTGGGAACGATTACTGAGCTCAACGGCTGGGATGCCATGAATCCCGGGCACCTTGATCAGCATTTATACCCTTTTTACCGGTCCGAACTCGAGAGGAGTGAGATTGATCGGGAGAAAGCCAAGGAGCTGATCGCTTGCCTGTGGATCAAGGTCAACAATCATCCCGCACCGCCCAAAGTGGGTGTAACGGCAAAGGAAAGCGGCACATACAATGATTTTACCAATATTAATCTGGGCGGTTTGCTGAGAGACGGCTCCGACGGTGTCAATGAGGTCTCATACATTATTTTAGAGGTCATTGACGAGCTCAATTTGCTGCAGCCTCAAAGCAATGTTCAGATCAGCGAAAAAACCCCGGACAGGTTTCTCAAAGCCGCCTGCAAGGTTATCCGTAAAGGCTATGGCTATCCGTCTGTTTTTAACGCCGACGAAGTGGTCATGGAACAGTTGCGGGTTGGAAAGACCATAGAGGACGCTCGGGAAGGTGGCTGCAGCGGCTGCATTGAAACCGGTGCTTTTGGAAAAGAGGCCTATGTCCTGACGGGATATCTGAATGTCCCCAAAATACTCGAGCTTGCCCTGAATAACGGCCTTGATCCGCTTACGAACAAAAAAGTCGGCATTGAGACCGGTGACCCCAGGCAGTTTCAGGATTTTGATGCCCTTTATGAGGCCTTCAGGAAACAGCTTGAATACATTGTCG
>JASFFJ010000646.1:0-4566 GCA_050124355.1 Desulfobacterales bacterium
CGGGAACCACCGGGATGCCGGTCATGGATTTTCGTTTGACCGATGACATCGCCGACCCACCGGGAGAGGCTGACAAGTATCACAGCGAAGCCCTCGTCCGATTGCCGCATGGGTTTCTATGCTACGGGCCACCGGTAGATGCACCGGATGTCAGTAAGTTGCCGGCCCGCCAAAACGGCTACATCACCTTCGGCTCGTTTAACAATCTTCCCAAGATCAACCCGGAAGTTATCGCGCTCTGGTCACGGTTGTTGGATCGAGTAGCGGGCTCTCGTCTGCTGCTAAAGAGCAAGCAGTTTGCCGATGAATATATACGGCAGCGTTTCTTGGATTTGTTTTCAACCTGTGGGATTGCCGCAGAGCGGTTGACGCTGTTACCTCGGGTGGATTCCACGGTGGGTCATCTGGCAATGTATCAACAGGTGGATATCGGCCTTGATCCGTTCCCCTATAATGGGACGACAACTACCTGTGAGGCTCTGTGGATGGGAGTGCCAGTCATCACCTTGCGAGGGGATCGCCATGCGGGCCGGGTAGGGGCCAGTATTTTGACCCGCCTGGGCCTGAAGGATATGGTAGCAGGAAGTCAGGATCAATATGCTGAAATCGGTATAAAACTTGCAGAAGACATAAATTCAATTGAGAATTTGAGAACAAATTTGCGTTCGCGTATGCAATCATCTGACTTATGTGATGGCAGGTCGTTTGCACGCATCATGGAAAAATCTTTTCAAAAGCTTTGGCAGAATTGCTGTCAAGATAATGACCAAAATGAGTTAACTGACAATGGACCTCAGTACAGTTAAGGAATGCTATTTAAAAGTATGACGGATCCTTCCTCTCATCATATGGGTGGTTTCGACTCTGAAATAAACCAGGCTATTCAATATCACAACAACGGAAAATTAGAACATGCCAAACAAATCTACCAGAGAATTCTGGGCCAGAATTCGAATTATGCCGATGTGCTGCATTTATTAGGTGTTCTGTTGCATCAGACAGGCGATCACCATCAGGCCGTCCAGCTCATTGAAAGGGCAATTCACATAAATCCATCAAATCCATTTTATTACGGTAATTTAGGTGTCGTATATCATGTGCTTGATTTAGTTGATCAATCAATTTCATGTTACCATAAGGCACTGGCGCTTAAACCGGACTACACGGAGGCGTTCAATAATCTGGCTAATATCTTCCGAAAGCAGGGAAGGTTAACTCAAGCCGCAGTCATGTATAAAAAAGCCCTCGCGCTTCAGCCGAACGATGCTGTTGCTTACAACAACCTGGGGCACGTGTATCGTGAACTTGGATCAATCGAAGATGAACTTGTCTGTTACAAAAAAGCCCTCCAGATTGATTCTGATCATGCCTACACCTATTTAAATTTGGGCAACTTATTTCAGTATCGTGGTGAGTTAGACAAAGCGATCGGATGCTACCAAATGGCTCTCGACAAGCAATCTGATTTTCCTGAAGCCTGCAACAATCTGGGAAGTGCTTTGATCATGCAAGGAAGACTAAGTATAGCAGCACAATGCTTCCAAAAAGCCCTGTTAATGAATCCTAACTATGCAGAAGCTTATAACAATCTGGGCAGTATCAATCAAAATCAGGGCAAATTCATAGAGAGTCTCTTTTGTTTTAGGAAAGCATTGGAAATTAAGCCGAATTACATCAAGGCGCACAGCAATCTTTTATACGCCTTGCAGTATGATCCCGACATTGGCTCTGATCGGCTGTATCAAGAAGCAACACACTGGTGGCAGCAGCATGGTCTTAAAAAAACGCTGCTATATAATGCGGTTGCCAATTCGACCAAATCCAGGCGAATAAAAATTGGTTACATTTCTCCTGATTTTCGGGAGCATTCAGTCAGCTATTTTTTCCTTCCTCTGCTAAGCTACCACAATCGTGATTCGTTTGAAATTTTCTGCTATTCCGAAGTCAAACGTGAAGATGACACAACAGATCAGATCAAAGAACTGAGTGATCACTGGCGTCCCATCGCTTGGTTGAGAAATCGTGTGATCGCAGAACAGGTGCGGCAGGACGGCATTGACATTCTGGTTGATCTGGCCGGGCACACAGCGGAAAACCGACTGCCGGTTTTTGCATACAAGCCGGCACCGGTGCAGATCACCTGGTTGGGGTATCCGGGAACCACCGGGATGCCGGTCATGGATTTTCGTTTGACCGATGACATCGCCGACCCACCGGGAGAGGCTGACAAGTATCACAGCGAAGCCCTCGTCCGATTGCCGCATGGGTTTCTATGCTACGGACCACCAGAAGGTGCACCGAATGTCAGTGGGTTGCCGGCCCGCCAAAACGGTCACATCACCTTCGGCTCGTTTAACAATCTTCCCAAGACCAACCCGGAGGTTATCGCGCTCTGGTCACGGTTGTTGGATCAGGTAGCGAATTCCCGTCTACTGCTAAAGAGCAAGCAGTTTGCCGATGAACAGGTAAGACAACGGGTTCTGGATTTGTTTTCTGTTTTCGGTGTCGGAGCTGAGCGGCTAAAGCTGTTGCCGCGGACGGCTTCAACAGCAGGTCATCTGGCAATGTATCATCAGTTGGATATCGGCCTTGATCCATTTCCCTACAACGGGACGACGACTACCTGCGAAGCGCTGTGGATGGGAGTACCGGTCATCACCTTGCGAGGGGATCGCCATGCGGGCCGGGTAGGGGCCAGTATTTTGACCCGCATGGGCTTGGAGCATTTGGTAGCAGAAAGCCAGGATCAGTATGTCGAGATCGGTATAAAACTTGCCCAAAATATAACTGCACTGGAGAATCTGAGAGCAGGCCTGCGCTCACACATGCAATCGTCTGTGCTATGTGATGGTCAGTCTTTTGCACGCATTATGGAAACTAGCCTAACAAACTTGTGGTCTGGCACCCGTTCGGAATTTAAAGGACATGGAAAGTAATCAAATTCATCAATGAAGTATACCTCAACAAATACTGCAGGACAGCGGTTCAATCCAAGATTTGTCTATTCCAAGTAAGGTCAAATATTGTGTTTCGGCAATAATTTCAGCCTATAATTCTGAAAGATACATAGCTGGTCGACTTCAGAATTTGTTTGATCAATCTTTATATCAGAAGAAGCAACTTGAAATTATTGTCGTGGATTCGTGTTCCGCACAAAATGAGGCGCAATACATCAAAGAGCTGATGCGGCAGTTTAAGCATATAGTTTATATTCGAACCGCGGAAAGAGAGTCTGTTTATAGTGCCTGGAACCGAGGCATTCGGTTCGCCAATGGGAAGTATGTTATCAATGCCAATACGGATGATCGCTTTGCCGAATTCGCTCTGGAAAAAATGTCCAACGAGCTGGAAACGAATAACCAGGTGGCTGCTGTATACGGAGATTGGCTGCAAACCAGCACCGATAATGACCGGTTTGATTCCGGATCGCCCAAAGAGCTCATTAATTATCCTGAATTTAACCCATTGCTCCTTTTCCACGGTCAGATAACCTCCCATGCCGCTTTGCTTCGCAAGGAGGTTTTTGAGAAAATAGGCCTTTTTAATGCTGAATTTAAGGTCTATGGCGATCGTGAGTTCATGCTGCGTTTCGCGGTAAATGGATTAAAGGCAAAAAAAATTAACGAAGTCGTCGGATTATACTTGAAAAATCCACACGGTTTGGAATTTACCGAAAAAGAATCCGGTGAGGCCGAATTTAAAGAACTGCTCGATCGGTTCTTGTTACCGCAATATTTTGTCAGGTTATTCGGTGGTAGCGTAGACGCTGATTCCGGTAATCTTGCATGTATGTACTCATGTGCCGGCAGCCTTGGCAAAGATTTTTTCAAAATCAGCGGCAAACCGGTAAGCAATCTCGGGACTGCAGGTGTGCTTTTTTGCAAATCCCTGGGATATGATGCCAACACGATCTCTTTTAACAATCTTGGAATCATTTCCTGCCTATCTGGGGATCACCTCAAGGGGATTGATCTGTTTAAAAAAGCATCTGTTTTTGCCTCCTCAAACCAGAAATCCGATATTGCACTCAATATTAATTTAGCCAATAAAGGCACTAAATTATTGCATGAATATAAATGGTTGATGATTGAATCTACCACAAACCTTAACCAAAAGGAAAGCACCATGAAATCTCCACAACAATTGTATCGAGAAATTCAACCTCTGATTGAAAACGGATGGCACGACGTGGCCCTGAATGCCTTGGAAAAATTGCTGGACGTACATCCTCAATTTGCGATTGCACACAATGATCTGGGTGTGCTGTACTATAATCAGGGCATGAAAGACAAAGCCCAACTCCACTACGAGAAAGCTGTCGAATTTCAAGCTGAAAATATTACTTTCAGAAAAAATCTGGCGGATTTTTATTATACTGAATTGGGACGTGTTGAAGATTCCTTAAACATGTATCTCCAGTTGCTACAAGCCAATCCCAAGGATATTGAATTATTACTAATTACAGGACATATTTATGTGGCTCAGCAAAAATTTGAAGCTGCAAAAGATTTTTATCGTAGAGTTTTGGAAATCGAACCTTGGCATGCCGATGCCAGGCAGAACCTT
>JASFFJ010000647.1:0-4545 GCA_050124355.1 Desulfobacterales bacterium
ATATTTCGATATCCGAACACGGTGAAGATTTCCTGAACTGGAAATGGCTCACATCCCAACCCGCCGCAACGGAAACGTCATTTGTCACGCATGTTAAACTGGTTAAACCGTTTACATTGAAGGTGGATGGCAGAAAATCGCGATGTGTGATGTTTACGGATTGATGTTAACCGTTCAGGGTTACCTTACTTCCGTTGATCTTGCCCGTAGGCTATTAAATTCGCCACAGACCCGCACGGAAACACACAGATTGTTTTTTTCTTAAAAAGACAATTTACCAGTACCTTAACGCTTTTTTAAACAGATCCGTTAATTGCCCACATCCGATGGGCAGGGACGCATTATCAATCAGGCGTTTCTGTGGAAAGGCCCCTTCTGTAAATTCACAAAGGTAAGGGCCAGTGGTAGATACTCAAAGAATTCTGCCATATCTTACTCTCAAATCATAAGCCGTCGGTTTCTGAAAAGATTGCCCTCGCGGTAACGGTAGAACCTTTTAAATTCCCATCCCGCCAAGGCTGGAAGGCTTATGAATTGGGTTATAGCCAAATATTTCAGCTAAAATGTACTATTTCGGGAAGTTTCAGACGCTGGATTTTTCCTGAGGGACCCTTGGGAAGTTCATCCAGCAACTTAATAAGCTTAGGCGTTTTAAATTTTCCAAGGTGCTTCAGGCAGTGGAGTCTCAATTCTTCTTCAGTGGTTGTGAAACCCGGCTTCAAGGCAACGCACGCCATGATTTCCTGTCCGTAATTTTCGTCGGGGATGCCCACCGCGGCCGCATCCAGCACGGCGGGATGCTTGTACAGGACTTCATCTATTTCCCGGGGAGCGATATTCTCCCCGCCTTTAATAATTAGTTCCTTGAGTCGACCGGTCACAAAAGCAAAGCCGTCTTCATCTAGATATCCCACATCGCCCGTATGAAGCCACCCATCCGGTTCCAGGGTCTTGGCGGTAATATCCGGTGCCTTGTAGTAGCCCTTCATTACGTTATCCCCTTTGATCATAATCTCACCTGGCATGCCTCGGGGTAATTCGTTGCCTTCCGCGTCAATGATTTTAGCGATATTGCCTACTGCCTGACCGGGTGAGCCGTACTTTCTCTTCGAGGGGTCTATAGGATTTGAAAAAACGGGTGCGGCCGTTTCGGTCAACCCCATGGTCTCAACAATAGATACCCTGAATTTATTTTCAAAGGCCTTATGGAGCGATGGTGGGAGTGCTGAAGATGCCGAACGCCCGAAGCGGAGTTGATCGACATTCAACTCTTGCCCTTCAAGGTCGGTGGCATTCAACAGATAAGAAATGATCGTCGGCACGACGCTGAACCATGTGCAGGCATACTCCGATATGAGATCCCAAAAATTAGAGACGCTGAACCCGTGAGGCATCACCACACTACCCCCGCTTACCAGGGGCGTGACTGCCGTTACCACCTCTCCGTTGATATGGTAAAGGGGCAGAGAACACAGTGCCCTGTCTTCAGTGGTGAGCCCGTGTGCCAATGCGGTGTATTCTCCACCGGCTATCATATTTTTATGGGAAAGCACCACGCCCTTCGGGAGACCGGTGGTACCGGACGTATAAAGCAACAGGGCATCATCTCCCTCAGTGATCTCCGGCAAGGAATAACTGGAAATATCGTCATCCGCAGTAAAAATGGACTCGACATCATTGTCGATTAGGATTAGCTCGATTCTCTGTTTTATTTTTGAGGCGGCAGTCTCTAATTTTTCCTTTTGATCTTCGGTGAAAAAAACCAGCTTCGTGTCTGAATGTTCGAGCACATATTCAAGCTGCGAAGGTTGAGACATAAGGTTTATGGGCGAGATAACGAGTCCGGCATACATGGTACCTAAAAAGATCTTAGTGGTTTGGTACCCGTTGGCTAACATGAAAGAAATCTTGTCGCCTTTATGTAAACCCAGCTTCATTAAATGCCGCCCGAAGTTTAAAGAATCATTCCGCAATTGCCCGAAGGTTAATTTCAATCGGGCATCAGGGGCGATCAGGTAGACCTTGTTGGGTTCCTGTTTGGCTCTTTCATCAATGATGGATCTGATCGTAGGCATCATTATAGCATCGTCTTCAATTTTTTCCTTAATGCAATCAAAGATATGAATTCATAGGAATCTTCAATAAAACCCGGGACAATCGGCAGATCTCCATAATCATAGCCGGAGCAATATTTAAATATATCAATATCAAGCGCGATATTATAGGGTTTTAACAGCACTGAATTACTCCGTATCGCCTCGGGTCCGAATCGTGCACCGGCCCTGAAGGTGACGCCGGTATCAAACGGAACGCCGATAACCGCAAAGTCAGCTTCCTCTGCAATAGGAACGTGGGGCAGACGCATGAAGGTTCTGATCCCACAAAATCTTGGCGATGTCAAAGAATCAATCGGTTTATATTTTTCCATTTTTCAGGTCTTATGAACAGGTCGAGGCCTGTTTTACAAAGATCAGGCGCGAATCCCTAAATTTCAGAACCAATCGCTCAGATTGGGTATTTTTAGCGCGATTTCTGACATTTCTGTTCCATCATAATTTAGACCACATCGGTAGTTCTGAATTTTATATGAGATCGACTTTACCTATTTCTCTTTATTATTTCAAGGATCGTTTTTTCTTAACAGGTCAATTTCACCCTTATTTAAAACAGCGAAATCTTGACAAAGCAGGATCAATTCTCATAGGATGACAGAGGGTAGAGAACAGAGGACAGATGCCGGAAATCAGATTGTATGGATAGTATATTTCGATAACCTCTCTGATCCTCCTGCACCTCCCATTAAGCTATGTCTTACTCTATGCACAATGTTCCGTGCCCTTTTTGCCCTCAATCCGTAACTCCGTGGGAGCGAATGATGAATGAGGGAATCTCTTCGCTATGTCATTTTCTGGATTGTTTTTTATAATTGATCCGCAAATATTCAATCGACAATATTCATTCATGTGAAGCCCGCAACGCGCAACTCACAACCCGTAACCCGACCAAGGAGCGATTCATGGAAGATATCGTTATTGTTTCAGCATGCAGAACGGCTATCGGAGGCTTTGGCGGAAGCCTGCGTGACAGCCATGCAGCAACCATTGCCGCTGTAACCATGAAAGAAACCATACAAAGGGCCGGCCTTGATCCCGCGCTTATCGATGATGTCCGCTTCGGATGTTGCATGGAACCGGTCGACACCCTTAATGTTGCCCGCATTGCAGCTCTGCTGGCCGGCATTCCGGATACGGCCACCGCCGTGACGATCAATCGAGTGTGTGTGTCGGCCATGGAAGCGGTCATCTCCGGTATGGCGATGATCCAGGCCGGCATGGCGGATGTTATTCTGGCCGGCGGCGTCGAACACATGTCCGGGGTGCCTTATTCCGTGGCGGCCGCCAGATGGGGCTGTCGACTCCAGGACCATGAATTTGTCGATAACATTATTCGGGGGCTCCACTGCGGTTCCCACGTCATACCGCACCCGGAAGACGGCCCGGTGGATGCCACCAAGCCTCCGTTGAGCTATTTCAAGGGAAAACCCTACATCATGGGTCAAACGGCAGAGTTCATCGCTCAGCATCTGGATATCAGCAGAGAAGAGATGGACAGGGTCGCGCTGAGAAGCCATAACAACGCCGAAAGAGCCACCAACGATGGCTCGTTTGAAGAAGAAATCGTTCCCATGGAAATTTCCCAGCGGAAAGGCGATCCGATTATTTTCGATAAAGATGAACATTTCAGGCCGGGTATGACCCTTGAGAAACTCAGCGAACTATCGCCGGCCTTCGTGCCCAAGATCGGCAAAGTAACGGTGGGAAACTCAAGCGGCATCAACGATGGGTCCGCTGCCGTGGTGATTATGTCGGCCGAAAAAGCCAGGGATTTAAATATACGGCCCCTCGCTCGTCTGAAGGCCGTCGGCAGAGGCGGATGCCATCCATCTGTGATGGGCTTGTCACCGGTTCCGGCAGTCCATGAACTGCTATCAAGAAGCGGTTTGAAACTAGAAGACTTCGAACTGGTCGAAATCAATGAAGCCTTTGCCGCCCAATACATCGGCTGCGAAAAAGAACTCGGCCTGAATCGAGAGATCACCAATGTCAATGGATCGGGGATCAGCCTGGGGCATCCCGTCGGCGCCACCGGTGTCCGTATTATGGTCACACTGCTGCATGCCATGAAAAAAAGAGACAAGACCCTTGGGCTGGCGACCCTTTGCGGCGGAGGGGGCGTTTCGATGGCTACGGCAATTGAAATGATTTAGAATTGATAGTTATCATCTTAAAAATCCCCCTAACCCCCTTAAAAAAAGGGGGAACTGGTGCCTCTGGCCCTTAATTCAAAAGGAGCGAATAGTCGGTTCTTTCACAAAAAAGAGAGCCAAACCATACCCTCTTAAAACTGAAGGCCTGGGGGGGGCCTCTCCCCCCTTTCTAAAGGGGGTTGGGAGGATTTCACTTATATCAAAGGAAGTTTAGAATGAAAAGAACGACATTGTGCGGCCTGTTTATATTTATGCTTATTCTTTTTCCTTTTAATCTA
>JASFFJ010000648.1:0-4534 GCA_050124355.1 Desulfobacterales bacterium
GTTGGAGTATCCCGATCTTTACGGGATCTGTCGCCAAAAAGCCATGCCGATCAAGCATCTCGAAGCGGTGGCAGAGGAAGGCATCGGTTTCGCCCAGGCCATATATGCCATTAACTTATTTAATGACGTGGCACCCGAAACGGGGTGCGGCTATGAGATCGAGTGGAAAGACATGACCGTCGTACCGGACCTGAATACCTTTGCGGTCCTGCCCTACCTTGAAGGCACGGCACGCTTGATTTGCAATGCTTTCAGGGACGGGGAACCCATTCGCGTAGACCCCCGCTATGCCCTGCAGAGGATTCTGAAAAAATACGAAGAAAAAGGACTGCGGGCCGTATGCGCCTCGGAGTTGGAGTTTTTCCTCTTTGACCCGTCTGCGGGTGGTCCCACCGAATTGTATAATCCCAATTTGTCATGTGTCTACCAGCTTAACCCCGCCTGCGATCGGGCGGGCTTTTTGCGCAGCCTCCAGAATACGCTGCTGGAACTGGGTTTAGATGTCATTTATATGAATCACGAGTTTTTTCCCAGTCAATACGAAATCAACTGGAAATATGACGAAGCGCTTAAAACGGCCGACGACTCCTTTACTTTCAAATATGTCTGCAAGGAAATGGCGGCCCAGAACAATATGCACCTGACCTTTATGGGCCGCCCCACCACCGACGGCGGCGGCAGTGGCTATCACATTCATCTTTCGCTGAGCGATCCCAAAACGCATAAAAATCTTTTTCCGGATCCCAATGAACAATACGGCATTTCCGAGTTAATGCGCTGGTTTATCGGGGGCCAAATGGCACATGCCAAAGGAATGTCGGCCCTGTTTGCACCGACCATCAACTCTTATAAACGCTATCAGCCTGACACATTTGCGCCCTATTACCTTGCCTGGGGTCTGGACAACCGTACGGTCTATTGCAGGGTTCCCGGAGAGCGGGGGCCGGCAACCCGGGTCGAAAACCGGGCGCCCTGTGCCACCGCCAACCCGTACCTGGCATTTGCAGCTGCATTTGCGGCCGGACTAGACGGTATAGAAAAAAAGATTGATCCCGGCGTGCATGCCGAGGGTGATATTTACGGTGTCGAGCCTGGAACCTATGATACGGTTCCCTTTTATCTCCGTGACGCCCTGGAAGAACTCAAAGCAGACACCGTGCTCTGTGAAGCAATCGGACCGGAATTGATCCAGGCGTTTGTCGCCCTTAAGGAAGATGAACTGGATCGCTTTCGCAAACATGTTACCGATTGGGAGTTCAGAGAATACGCGTTTCAGTTGTAAACTCAAGGCCGGCCTGCGGGTTCTGCAGAGCTGCAACTTTATCCGTGGGCCTACAATTAAAACTCTTGACAACAAATAGAGGTTCACCATGTGCGGAATAGCAGGACTAATCGTCAAACAAAGTGATAGTCTCGGATCCGACCTGATCAACATGCTTAAAGAACTGGTCCACCGCGGCCGGGATGCCACCGGAGTGGCACTTTATGAGATACGCGATGATGTCCAGGCCCGGGTGACCATGCTGGACCCGGCCTATGAAAAGGAGCTACTGGAAATCATCCAAAAATACGGTCAGGTGGCAAATTCAACCACCTATAAGGGAGGCGGGATTTTTACCTTCTTTGAAGCTTCGATTGATATGGACCCTGAACAAGTCGTCCATCTGCACCGGGATATCGATGCCAGCGAAAATCTCTGTGTGCACTCCCTTGGCAAGCAGCTCAAAGTCTACAAAGACCAGGGCTCGGCGGAAGACCTTGCAGCCGCCCACCCAATCAAGGTCGGCCGGTGTACCCATGGCATCGGCCACGTTCGTCTAGCTACCGAAAGCGTTGAAAACATCAATTTTGCGCACCCGTTTGTTTCTTACCTTTACCCGGAGCTGTCCTTGGTTCACAATGGGCAATTTACAAATTATTTCAACATGCGCCGCAAGCTTGAAAATTTAGGCATCCGTTTTAAAACGGCCAACGATACCGAAATGGCGGCTCATTTTATCGCCTACCAAATGACAGAAAAGGGAAAGGATCTTGAAGCTGCTCTGCATGCGGCCTTAGATGCCTTTGACGGTATTTTCACCATCATGGTCGCCACCGGGGATCAGGTCGGGGTTTTCCGTGACCGGCTGGCATTTAAGCCCGTGGTCATTTATGAAGACGATGATGGCACCGTTCTGTTCGGATCAGAGCAGATATCATTAACCCCTATCATCGCCGATGTATATGCCACGGAGATGGAACCAGGAGGTGTTAAGGTATGGTCCATTTAGATATAACGGGGATGAGCACCCAGGAAGTCAATCACAGACTCAGGGAGCTGATCCAGCAAGAGAATGAAATCATCGTGAAAAATCCTCATTCTGTCCACAATTTTGCTACCGCTCTGAAAGGCGAAGGGACCGTGATTGTGGAAGGCAGCACCGGATTTTACACCGGTGGTTTTTTGCAGGGTCCGACAACGATTATCAAGGGCAACACCGGCCTGTACACGGGTGACAACATGAGTGCCGGCGAAATTATCGTAGAAATGAATGCCGGCAGCAATTGCGCACCGTCGATGGTCGGCGGCACGATTCTGATCAAGGGTCACAGCGGCAGTCGAACCGGTTGGGGTATGAAGGGCGGTAACCTGATCGTCTGCGGAAATGCAGGCATGTGGAGCGGGAAAATGACGCTGGGGGGCCGTATCATTATCTTGGGTTCGGTGGGTCAGGGCATCGGCGAATCGATGTACGATGGTGTCATCCATGTCCGGGACCCGCAAGTGGATGACAAACTCGGCGGCAACGTCATGCTGATACCCATAACCGACGAGGAAAAAAAGGAAGTCGCGGCCCTTTTTAAAAAATACGGCATTGACGAAGGCGTGGATGATTTCAGAAGCATCGTGCCCAAAGTTTACGGTCGGCATGAATATGTATTGTTTAAACCAACCCATAAACGCACAGGGAAACAGTCATGACAGAAGAGAAAAAAAAGATAAAAGTCAAGGACGTGCAACGCGGTGTCTGGAATGTCGAGACCATCGCCGAAGTGAAGTATAAGGCTGGGATGGGAAAGCATCGCATCCGCGGATGCGGGTCTACCCAACGGTATCCTTCTTTTGACGATCTTCTGGTACTGCCTTCTCAACTCTCCAGACTGTCAATTGACACCTATCGAGAAGATTGCCGCACCCAGACGGTCCTGGGCTCCAGGTTCGCCAAGAAACCGCTGGTTATTGAAACACCGATTATGATATCGGGCATGTCTTACGGGGCTTTGAGCAAGGAGGCCAAAACTGCCCTTGCCAAGTCAACCCAGATTGTCGGCACGTCCATCAACAATGGCGAGGGCGGTCTACTGCCAGAGGAAAGAGACAATTCATACAAACAGGTGGTTCAGATTACCCCCAGCCGGTTCGGCTTTTCGCTTAAAAACATAGAGGCCGCGGATGCCATTGAAATTATCTGCGGTATCGGTGCCAAACCCGGCCTTGCCGGCCACTTGATGGGAAGTAAAATCACCGAAGAAATTGCCGCTTTCCGTCAGCTACCGGCCGGTATCGACCTGCACAGCCATCCGCGTCATGGGGATATCTTTGGAGCCGATGATATGGTCCTCAAGATTCAGGAACTCAGAGATGTCACCGATTGGCAGATTCCTATTTTTGTCAAAATTGCTGCCGGGCGCGTTAAAGAGGACGTCAAGATCGCCGCCAAAACCGGTGGAGACGGTATTGTCATAGACGGATCGGAAGCCGGCACCGGGGCCGCACCAGTGGTAGCTTCGAACCATCTGGGTATTCCCACCCTACCCGCCGTGGTACAAGCCGTGCGAGCTCTGGAAGAAATGGGCGTTAAAGATGAGGTCAGCCTAATCGTTTCCGGCGGCATCAAAGATGGAGCCGATGTTGCCAAGGCGCTGGCTTTAGGTGCGGATGCGGTCGCCATTGGGACCGGTGCCATGATTGCCATGGGTTGTGTGGTGTGTCTGCGATGTCACGAAGGCAAATGCGCATTCGGTATCGGCACCCAGGATCCAGAACGGCGAAAAAAACTGGTGATCGATGAGGCTGCCCAGAGGGTTGCCAATTATATCCAGGGGATGACTTATGAAGCCACCATCCTGGCCAAGGCGGCCGGCAAAACCGCTCTGGCCAACCTTGAACGGGAGGACCTGCGGGCCATGACACTTGAAGCCTGCGCCATGACCGGAATCCCGCTGGTAGGCACTAATTATACGTTCACGGAGCCGTTTGGCTTTTTTTAGCCGCTGCTGAGGCCTCCGGGAGACTGCGTTATTGGTTTAAAGCAGGCTAGCTTCTTCATACGGGGAGAGTCGTTTAGAATGCGCATAGAAGAACACCCAATTTTAGGATCATTTGAAAAAGGCAGCCCGGTAAAATTTACCTTTGACGGTCGACCTATGGAGGGCTTTGAGGGCGAACCCATCGCCATCGCCCTGCGCAGTAACGGCGTCATGATTCACCGTTACACAACACGCCGCAATGAACCCCGGGGCATGTTTTGCGCCATCGGCCGTTGCACGGATT
>JASFFJ010000649.1:0-4526 GCA_050124355.1 Desulfobacterales bacterium
AATTGCATTTTTATACTTTTCTGGAAGGGAAGTTATCCATCTGTCAAGATTTTGAAGAACAGAAGTCTCTGGGTATTTGTATGACAAGTCATTGGCTGCTTCAAAAATTAGATTATCCTGACTGCTTTCAGTCAAGTCTATTTCAGCTGGGAGATTTTTAGAAAGCGCAGCTATAATAGGCTCCCATGAAGGGTCAACATCTGCTTCTGGATAGGATGTTGTCTTATCGTGCAGAATAAACCCATCCATTATAAATGGTAAGTTATTCGCTATCTTTTGAAATTCTTCTACCTTCAAATCCAAAATATAATCTGCAAGCCCCAAAATTGATAATACATCATATTCTTCTGCTATCAAGTCCTGATATAGTTTCGCCATTTTAGCAAATTGCCGAATCATCTTATAGTAGTTGCTTATACTTTCTACACTTCCTTCTAATGTGTTTGGTTGGGGGAAGTTTATTGCATCTTTAAAAAAGGTAACAATTTGTTTTGTAGATACATCCAACATAATTTTCCTTTAACATTTTGCCAACTAGCATATTGAACGTTTTTAAATTCAGCCGGGACGTCTATAACCCGGCTATCTCTCATATCCTTTGATAAACCCGACTGCAAAGCAATATTTCATAATGCGATATCGATTTAAACTGGGCTTTTAGAACAAAAACATACCTATTATTTTACGACCGAAGATTATTGTGAAACGCATATAATTATTAATACGAGTCCCGCGCATTTACTGTATTGATAGAATTTTTAATTCCCTCCTTGAGGAGTGACAACTACAATATTGGTGCTTTATGTCATTGATTTATCTTCAGCCTATTATCTGAATGTCTTTGCGGTTTATCACACGATGCATTTTCCCCGAGAATTGCTTGCTGAAATATTCCTCAAGCGACCGGCTGATTGTCGCGATTTTTTCGATGTCCACCCCGGTTTCGATTCCCATCTGACCCGACATGAATACCAGATCTTCGGTCGAAATATTGCCGCTGGCGCCTTTAATAAATGGACAGCCGCCGGTGCCTCCGAAACCGGTATCAAAATGGGTGATACCGACTTGCATGGCGGCCAGGGCATTTGCCAGTCCTTTGCCCTCGGTGTCATGCAGGTGAAGAAATACGGGTTTGTCTTCTGCAAGCGCTATTACCTTGCCTGAGATCTCCTGAATGGAAATGGGATTGGCCATTCCGGTGGAATCGGCCAGGGCAACCTCATCGATTCCGAGATCAAGCTGTTCCTTGATCATATCCAAAACAACATCCGGATCGATTCTGCCCTCAAACCGGCAGCCAAATACGCATTGCAATCCGCCGCGAATCATCAGACCATGTTGTTTGCCGGCCTTTATCATCTTCCCTATTTGTTGTCTGGCTTCGGGTAAAGAGGCATTGGCGTTTTTGCGACTGTGGGTGTCGCTGACGGACACAGAGGCTTCCACATGCCTGAGGCCGGTGGCTGCGGCACGTTCAAGGCCCCTGGCATTCAATACCAGTCCGCTATAAAGAACATCCCTGCCAAAATCGAGACCCCTGCAGACGTCTTCGGCATCGGCCATCTGGCGGACCATTTTGGGACTTACAAAGGACGTCACTTGAATGCGTTTTAAGCCGGCATCGGCAATCGCATCGATCAATTCAAGCTTTCTAGCGGTCGGGATTAATAGATTTTCACCCTGTAGGCCATCCCGCAAGCCCTGCTCCTCAATCACAATATTTGGGGGATAGGTATTCATGCTAACTGCTTTATTTGGCCTGAAAATTGAATCAGGCGGTTATTCACTGCCGGTAGCGTTGATGTTTCTAAAGAGTCCACGACAATGAAGTGATCTAAAGATTGCAACCATCCGGATCATTAAGGTGTCGGATGCGCCGACAGGGATTACCGGCCGCAAATACATCTTCAGGAATATCGTTTGTGACCACACTGCCGGCGCCAATCACAGATCGAGATCCGATATGGACACCCGGGCAAATGATCGCCCCACCGCCCACCCAAACATCAGAGCCAATCTCAACCGGCTGGGCGGACTCGCGCCAACTACGTCGCTCCGAAGCGCTAATGGGGTGAGTGGCTGTATACACCTGCACCGCCGGGCCGAATAGGACGTCATTGCCAATGATGACTGAGGCCGGGTCCAGGATGACGCAGTTATAATTAAAGAAAACCCTACTTCCAAGCGTGATATTGGTGCCGTAGTCACAGTAAAAGGGCGTTTCGATCCAGATATCATCACCTGCTCTACCAAATAATTCTCGAATGATACGCTCGCGCAATGCCTGTTCGTTATCATGGGAATCGTTGAGCATTTTGCAAAGATCCCGCGCCCGCCGATGTTCAGCTCTGAGTTGGGGATCTGTGGCGTCATACATTCGGCCGGAGAGCATCTTTTCTTTTTCAGTTGCCATAAAAATTGTAGAAAAATTATGCACAAATTCAAGATACAACCGTATCTATAAAAAGCTAATATCGACGCCAGTGGATATTGTATTGCAAAGCGTAAACAATTCGGGTCCAAATGAGCTTAAAGCCGTCCAGTTCCAAATCCGTAAATAGATTTGGATAATAATTTCGTCTTTTGTTGCAAGTTATATAAAAAAGTCGCTGTACGGCTTAGCGCTCACTAAGCCCTTCAGAAAGTTTCACAATTTGCAACGAAAAATCCACCGGCTTATAGCGACACCCATTGTTTTGGTTGACTAACCGTTAAAAAATAAGAAATAAAATTCAGAACGATTCACCCAAAATCCAATATTGTTGTCACAACCACAGACATTTGTGTTGCATCAGATTTAACGACACGTCAATAGTTCTGAATTTTGATATATTGATATACGAGCACCAATGTCAACCCCTTAGTTGCATAAACAACATGGTAAATAAAGGTCTATGGCCTGTCGTTATAAGGCGCTGTTGAGGTATTCACTCTGATTACTTCGACGCTCAAATCTTCAAAAAACAATATTGACAGTCCATGTCGACTTGAGTACTTTCCAATTCGGGAATGGCAACTATTTCTGATTCAGAAAGACATTTTTTTATTAAAATAGCCACAGACACACGCAGACGCACGCGGACCTTTTTTAAGGTTTGATCTGTACCATGGAGGGGAATAGAAGTGACAAAAGAACTAGACGCTTTTACCGATATTCTGACTGAGAGACAGGAACATATTCTTCGTATAAAAATCAATCGGCCCCAGAAGAAAAATGCACTTACAATCGCCATGTATGCTGCCATGGCCGATGCCATTATCCAAGCCGATGAAGACGGCGACATCCGGGTCGTTTTTATACAGGGCTTGACGGATTGCTTTACCGCCGGCAACGATTTGCAGGATTTTAAAGATTATCAGCCGGATGGCGAGCTCAGGCACGCAAATTTATTTCTGAATGCTATCCACCGGGCCAAAAAACCCATCGTGGCAGCCGTCGGTGGTGTTGCTGTCGGCATCGGCACCACCATGTTGCTACACTTCGATCTGGTATATGCGGGCGAGAGCGCACAGTTCCAATTGCCTTTTGTCAACCTGGGACTTTGCCCGGAAGCGGCCGCCAGTTTTTTGTTACCCAGGCTGATCGGCCACCTCCACGCATCCGAGCTGTTGCTGCTGGGCGAGTTCTTTTCAGCGGCCAAAGCGTGCGAGATCGGACTGGTGAATGCCGTCTATCCCGATTCGGAGGTTATCGACAAAGCGTATATTCAGGCCCAAAAATTGGCGCATCAACCGCCGGCCTCGGTCCAATTGACCAAAGCGCTGCTGAAAAATTCCATCGCCGAGGATATTGCGGAAACCATGGCGAAAGAGATGACGTTATTTTACGAACGGCTCGGTTCCGCCGAATGTGCGGAGGCCTTAACCGCCTTTTTCGAAAATCGAAAACCGGATTTTTCTAAATTAATATAAATTTTTGGGACAAAAATTTATGGAATTTTTCTTCAAACCGAAAGGCATCGCCATCCTAGGAGCCTCGGCCAATAACACGAAAGGCGGCCACGTCATACTAAACAATGTGATGAAAAGCTTTAACGGTGGTATCTACCCCGTAAACCCTCGCTATTCAGATATAAACGGAATAAAATGCTACCCCTCGGTTTTACAGGTGCCGGATCCGGTAGATTTGGCCATCATTTTTGTGCCGGCGGCGTTCGTCCCGGCGGTGCTGAAAGAATGCGCCCAACGTGGAATCCGGGGAGCGATGATCCAATCCGGTGGCTTTGCCGAAAGCAGCGAGCAAGGCAAACAACTTCAGGATAGGATCATCGCGATCCACAAAGAAACCGGAATTCGCATCTGGGGACCGAACTGTATGGGGTTGGTGGATGCGGTCGAAGGTCTCGTTTTTTCTTTCATATTCCCTGCTATCTGGGAGACCGGCCTGGATCCCGGTAATGTGTCCCTGGTGGTCCAAAGCGGCATGCTCTCCGCCGGATTTCTAATTGATATCATGACAAATGGTAGCATGGGTATCAGCAAGGCCTGCTCGATTGGAAACAAAGCAGACGTGGACGAATGTGACA
>JASFFJ010000650.1:0-4518 GCA_050124355.1 Desulfobacterales bacterium
GGATCAGGGCTATGGGCTCTGGGTCGGAATGTCCGCATTTTCCGGTATGGTTACCAATTTTATGTCTGATGCAGCCACTGTCGCCCTTATTGGGCCCATCGTGGTTCCCATGGGAATTATGACCCGTGTCGCCGGTGAACCGTGGGCCATTGGTCTCGCAGTGGCATTGGCATCTTCTTATGCCCATTTCCTTATCGTGGGTTCACCCACCAACGCACTGACATTTGCACTGGGGGTTTATCCGGATACTAGCAAGCGAGTTTTAGAGGCCATTGATTTTGTAAAATATGGATTTGGATTTTATGTGCTGTCTATGCTGCTGCTCTGGATTATCGGATTTCTGGTGATCTATCCAATTGTTGGTTTTCCGGATGGAATTCTCGAGCAGGCAGCACGGATTCTTCAGAGCTCAGCTGCCAAATAGAAGGCACCATTAATGAAAGCAAAGAGAATAATCAATGAAAATTGTAATCGTAGGTGCAGGCGAAGTCGGTTTTCACATCGCCAGTCATCTAACTGTTGAAAACAAAGATGTCGTCGTTATCGACAAAAGCGCCGATGCCATTCGGCGGGTGTCTGACCATCTGGATGTGCAGGTAGTTCAGGGATCAGGCAGCAGTCCGGTGGTTTTGGAAAAAGCCGGTATCCGTAATGCGGAAGTCCTTCTATCCGTTACCGACAGTGATGAAACCAATTTGGTGGCCTGTCTAGTGGCCGACATGCTGTCACCGTCCACTCAAAAACTGGCTCGGGTGCGCGATGGCGATTTTGATCAATACCACGATCATTTTCGCGAGCATGCGCCTCATATTGAAACCATCATCAACCCTGAGATTGAAGTGGTCAAAACAATTGAAAGTCTGATGAGTGTGCCCGAAGCCGCGGATGTGGGTGAGTTTGCCGACGGCCGCATTAAATTTATCGGTATTTATCTGGAAAAGAATTCTCGATTGACCGGAGTGAGGCTTGCTGATTTACCGGACAAAATTACAAATGCCAGACTGCTTATCGCCGCTGTGGTGCGTGAGGAAGAATTGATTATACCCGGGGGAAATGACTACCTAATGCCTGGTGACCTGGTTTATTTTATCAGCGAGGAAGATAAGCTGCAGGAAACTTTGGCGCTTTTTGACAAATATAATGAACCCCTGAAGCGGGCGCTGATCATCGGGGGTGGAAATATCGGATTCCGCTTGGCCAAAAGCCTGGAGGGAAATAGTATTTATTGCAAAATCATCGAGAATAATCCCAACCGTTGCGCCGAAATTGCCGAAGAGTTAAACAGGACGGTCGTGCTTTGCGGTGACGGATCTGATCAGGTACTGTTGGCCGAAGAGAATATTCAGGATATCGAAGTGGTCGTTACCTTGACCAACAATGAAGAGACAAATATCCTGGCCTCGCTTCTGGCAAAGCGGATGGGAGCCAAAAAATCCATCGCTAAGATCAGTAAGTTCAGCTATTTTCCGCTGATGAAGGCCATCGGTATCGAGAAGGTGGTCAGTACCAGACTTTCAGCGATTAACACGATTTTACGCCACATCCGAAGGGGCAAGGTACTTTCAGACATTTCCCTAAAAGGAGAGCAGGCGGAGATTATTGAGGCCCTTGCACTTGAAACATCGGATATCGTTGATAGACCACTCAAGCAGATTTCCTTCCCCAAAGGAGCCATTGTGGCCGGTATCATCCGAAATGATGACATCATCATACCCTCCGGCGACAGCGTCATCCGGCCGCAGGATCGCGTTATCATTTTTGCGCGAAGGCAGGCGATACCTAAAGTCGAAAAAATTCTTTCCGTCAAACTGGGGTTTTTTTAGATGCGCTGGCGGTTTATCCTGAATATTATAGGGTTATTGTTATTTTTTTTCGGCTTAACCATGATATTCCCTCTGTTGGTTGGACTCTATTACATGGATCAGAGCCTGACTCCCTTCTTAAAATCCATGGCAGTCACGATAGCTACCGGATTATTAGTATATTTTATTTTCCGCAAGGCCAGGGCGGAAGTCATCAATCATCGTGAAGGATTGGCAATTGTGGCTCTCGGGTGGTCTGCCGTAGGTTTGTTCGGAGCTTTACCGTTTTATCTGGGAGATGGCGGTTTTACATTTACAGGCGCGGTTTTTGAATCTGTTTCTGGATTTACCACTACGGGAGCTTCCATTCTCAAAAACATTGAGGCCGTGCCAAAGGGACTTCTTTTCTGGCGCAGTTTTATCCAGTGGTTGGGAGGAATGGGTATCATTGTGCTGTCGGTGGCGATTCTTCCTTTTCTGGGTGTTGGTGGTATGCAGCTTTATAAGGCGGAAGTCCCCAGTCCTGTACCCGACAAACTCAAACCCCGTATCCGTGATACTGCCCTGATCCTGTGGAAAGTGTATGCGTTCATTTCATTGATCCAGGTCATTATGCTCAAGGTTGGCGGCATGAGCCTGTATGACGCCTTCTGCCATACCTTCGCCACCATGCCTACCGGGGGATTCTCCACAAAAAATTCCTCAATCGCACATTATGACAGTGTTTATTTTGATTGCGTGTTCATGTTCTTCATGTTGATGGCTGGTATTAATTTTTCCCTCCACTACCAGATGTTGCGGGGAAAAACCTTGATATTTTGGCAGGATTCCGAATGCCGTTTCTTTTTAGGCGCGGTTGCTCTGAGCGCGTTTTTTGTGAGCCTGGATGTTTTCGGAAGTGTGTATGAAACTTTCAATGAAGCGCTGCGTTACGGTGCATTTCAGGTAGTGTCGATTGTTACCACCACCGGTTTTTCCACCGCCGATTACGAACAATGGCCGGCCATGTCCCAGCTTATCTTGCTGGTTTGCATGTTTCTGGGAGCTTCGGCCGGCTCCACCGGCGGCGGTATGAAATGCTTGAGGATCATGCTTTGCTTAAAATATTGTTATAACGAGTTGTTTTCACTGATTCATCCGCATGCAGTGTCATACGTAAAAATTGCCTCCGAACCGGTACCGGATGATGTCATGCGCAGTGTCCTCGGATTTCTGGCCCTCTATGTGGTACTGTTTATCCTGAGCTCCGTGTTACTGGCGGGTCTGGGAGTCGATTTTACAACATCTTTTGCGGCTGTTGCTGCCACCATCGGAAACATTGGACCCGGATTCGGTATGGTTGGCCCGGTGGAAAATTATGCTCATATACCTCTATTAGGGAAATGGCTGCTTATCTGGTGTATGTTGCTGGGCAGGCTGGAAATATTTACCGTGATTGTTCTGGTTGTCCCGGAGTTTTGGCGAAAATAATCAAAAAAGCAGAGGATAGGCAATTATGCGCAGTATTATTATTACGACTTTATTGGTTTTATTCTCGATTAAATGCGTTGCCTCAGCGGAGGAAGATGATATTTTTGAGATAGAAGCTGAGGGCAGTTATCGAATTGAGGCTGGCTCCTCAATCGATCTATCTAAAAATTTGGCACTTTTCATTGCCAAAAGAAAGGCTGTGAATTTAGCTGGAAGATACCTTTCACGTAAAAGCCTTATTCAGGTCTATGAACTTAACCGGGATGAAATATACAGTCTGGCAGCCAAGGAGATCCGGGCAGAAATACTTGAGGAAAAGCGGGAGACAGTTGGGAAGACTTTAGCATATCGCGTTCGAATCAGAGCCTGGATCCAGCCCTCCGATTTCATCAAAGCAGAGATTGAGGACACCAAACAGGAAAAAAAAGAGGTAAAAGAGTCTTATCGAGAAGAAATGGAACAGAGTGTTTCTGCCGAAATAGATCCAGGGAAAGAAATCGCCAAGGCATACCGGTTGCTGCGTGAAAAGAAATGGCGAATCTTAATAATTTATTTGAACCATCTGGAAAAAAAATACCCGAACTGGGACAGCATCTATATGGCCAAAGCCATAACCTATTATATTTTGCATGAGCCGGTGTTCATGAAACGGTCATTGGTCGAGGCCTGTCGTCTCGACAACCAAATAGCTTGTGATGACTTAAAAAATTTAAAAAGAGTGCACGAACACAATTTTGACCTTTCAATAACTGATTGAAAACCAATCCAATTGAAATCAATGCAGTTGATGACTTTAATTCCACACGAAATTTATGGGCTTATTATTTTGCTTCTAGGTATACATTTTTCATGCTCCAAATTTGCTTCAAAATGGACCATCGACATGAACCTTAAAATTCAAGCGAAAATAAATAACCGGAATGAAATCATGTTTATCATTCCGGTCAATTAATTTAGTTCAATCTTGTTAAAATTCGCTTAATATTATGAAAGTCTCAATATCTACTTTATATTCAACGTCTCCTAATCTTTAAGCGATTCAATCAATTACCTCTCTTAGTGAAGCCAAAGTATCTTCAGGATCCGGTCGCTCTGTGTAATCTGGATTGATTTCAGCATAACGGATAACGCCTTTTTGGTCTATGATCAGGCGGGCGGGCAGCGGCAGCGTCCAAGTATCATCACCGTTGTGTTCATCCACCTTCAATCCAAGCTGCTTGTATACCGTTATCAGATCGTCAGGCAT
>JASFFJ010000651.1:0-4517 GCA_050124355.1 Desulfobacterales bacterium
CCCTATTCTACCCCTTAATCACAGCCATCGGCTTCAGCCGCGCCACCATTCTGGCGATACCGGCTCCGTGAACGACCTCGACAACCCGATTGACGTCCTTGTAAGCTGCCGGCGCCTCTTCGGCCAGACCTGACATGCTGCCGGCACGCACCTGAATACCACTCGCTTCGAGCTGATCGCGCAACTTAGGGCCATGCACGAACTTTTTGGCTTTCTTGCGACTCATCCGCCGTCCGGCACCATGGCAGGTCGACCCGAAGGTCTGGTTCATCGAGTTTTTGGTTCCAACCAATATCCAGCTGGCAGTACCCATTGAACCGGGTACCAGGACCGGCTGCCCGATGTCACGATATGCCGCGGGTATTTCCCCTGAACCGGGTCCGAACGCCCGGGTTGCACCTTTGCGATGAACACAAAGCTTGAGTTTTTTGCCATTGACGGTATGGGTTTCGACCTTCGCCATATTATGGGCGATGTCGTAGATTTGGTAAAGGCTGTGATTCGTCACTTGACCGGCCAGGGTCTGTTCGAAGCTATGTCGAATAAGATTGGCCAGTACTTGACGGTTTGCAAACGCGTAATTGGCCGCTCCCTTCATGGCTGCCAGGTAATCTTGACCTTCCGGACTGGAAAGGGGTGCGCAAACCAATTCCCTGTCGGGCAGGTTAAACCCATATCGATGGATCGATTTCTGAAAGCGTTTGACATAGTCGCTACATACCTGGTGGCCAAGACCGCGCGAGCCGCAATGAATCTGAACTGCAACCTGGTTTTCAAAAAGCCCCAAGCCTTTAGCGGCAGTTTCATCTAAAACCCGGTCCACCACATCAATTTCAATAAAATGATTGCCGGCCCCAAGGGTGCCGACTTGTCCTTTTCCGCGGTTTTTGGCTCGTGGGCTGACCCGGCCGGCATCCGCTCCTTCCAGCCGACCGTTTTCTTCAGTAAATTCCAGGTCCGCTTCGGTTGCAAACCCGCGTTTCATGGCCCAGATCGAACCCAATTCTATGATACGATCCAACTCACCGGGCTTGAGTTTAATATGGCCGCCCCTGCCAACACCACTGGGACAATTGGTATGGATGCTCGAAGCCAGGACATCCAAATGAGGCTTTATCTCCTCCTGCTCCAGATGGGTCGCCAGAAGTCGTACGCCGCAATTGATGTCGTAGCCGACACCACCGGGGGAAATCACCCCGTCCGGCAGTTGGGTCGCGACCACCCCGCCGATTGGAAATCCGTATCCCTGGTGGATATCCGGCATGGCAAGGGCATATTTGACGGCACCCGGTAAGGTAGCGGTATTCACCAGCTGCTCCAGGCTCCGGTCATTTCTGACACCTTTCAATAACTCTGCATCCGCATAAAATCGA
The DNA here is from genome assembly GCA_050124355.1 of Desulfobacterales bacterium. Taxonomy (GTDB): domain Bacteria; phylum Desulfobacterota; class Desulfobacteria; order Desulfobacterales; family JAFDCJ01; genus JAFDCJ01. The sequence goes on from JASFFJ010000651.1 coordinate 1,374, forward strand.
GCCGGGACCCCCATATCTTCACGATACGACGCCGGGAGCTCATACACGAATTTTTCAACTTGTTTAAAATCATAGACGTTGACCAAGCGGGACCTCCTTCACACATCAAAAACGACTGTCGCAGTCATCCCCTCATTCGTCCGTACGATATCCAAATTATGGTAAGTGACTGCTTTGATGTGTTTTTTCAGTTTTTTTACCCGGGTACCGTATAAATATGCCCTGATATGGGTTGACGATATACTCTCAATCTTGAATTTCAAAAAAATGAGCATTTCGATTTCGGCCCAATATGCCAGTTCACTCAGCCAGTCCACCAATAAGCTTTCGGTATCCATAGCCTCGAGCATAACGAACTTTTCCAGGTGCTCAGACCCCGAGATGGGTGCTGTGACCATAAGACTGTTCATACCTCGGGCAGCATTGAGAAAGAGATCCTCCAGGTTCGATCCGTAAATTCTCAAGGCCCGGTCCGCAGTGTGATCTATCTCATCAAAAGCGACGCGATGACAGGATTCGCCAGAATTAGATAACCTTCTCTTTGGCATTTTTACAAATTAGGTAATATCCCTTGATTTCCAAGCTATTACAAACAGTGGTTATTGAATATTTATCAAATTTTCCAATAAGTTTCATGCAATCTTCAGGTATGAATTCTTATAGCCAAGCAACATAAAGTCAGGTTTGGGTCAGGAAGTCCACCGTTCGAAGATCTCTCTTAGAATTCGGCTAAAAAATGATGTTTTACATCGTCATGAAAATAGAGTGAACGGCTACAGCAGTCGTGATCGGCGTAGAGGTATTCGATCAGCGCCGGTGTTCGCCTCGCCTGAGCGGAAAATGAGAATTCGTTTTATTCGCTGAGCAAGTTTGGTGCAATTTGCTGTAAATGAGTGCGGTCAGCTGTTGACATAGATATGATGTACTAATTGACCCCAGATTGTCAAGTATCAATTGGCTGGATTAATGGCGGTGATCTAAAAATGCTTTACATCTAACCATCGGTAATTTATATTTGATCTGTGAAAAATCATTTTAATACGAGGGCACTGAAACCGGTAAAAACAAGGAGGCCATTGTGACGGAAAAAAATCTTTTGGCGGGTTTTAAATTTTTTAGCGATGCTGCACCCGACGCTTTGGAAAGGATCGCCCAGAAGGGCGAAGTGCTGGAACTGGAGCCCGAAGATGTCGTCTTTCACTATCAAGAGCCCGCTGAGCATTTCTACGGTCTGCTAAAGGGAGAAGTTGATTTGAGCATTGTTTTTACCGACAGAGTATTGAAGACCGAAATCGAATACGAAGAATCCATTCAGGCCAGTTTGGTTGAAGAAGAGAAATGGATCGTCGTTGACACGGTTTACCCGGGTCAGGTTTTCGGATGGGCTTCGCTGGTCGGACCCGGAAATCGAACCGTAACGGCACAATGTACGCAACCCAGCCGTGTAATTGCGATTCCGGCCGCAGAATTAAAGACGATGTTGGCAGACGATCATTCTCTGGGATTTATGATCATGACGAAATTGAGTAACATTATTTCAAACCGTCTTAAAGTTCGAACGGATAAATTAATAGAAACCTGGGTGGAAGCGTTCGACGCGGATAAAATTTAATCACTGGTAATTCTTCATAAGCTCCCTAAATATAATCAATTTTTGTACGTCCTGGGTACCTTCACCCAGGGATGCCGCCCAGACATCCAAAGGATATTTGTGGATTGGATGTTCAAAGATGACGGATGCGGCCCCAAAAATATCAGCAGCCCATAGGGTAACCTCCCGGGCGATCTCGACAGACAGGTATTTTGCCACCGACGATGCCTGACGAAAATCTTCGCCCTGGTCGATTTTCCAACAGGCCTTTTGGAGCACAAGCCGGACTGCCTCGATCTTTGCATAAAAATCTGACAATTCAAAAGCTTTGGCCTGAAAATCCGATATTTTTTTGCCAAAGACCGTGCGCTTTCGCATATGATCGTGGGCCAGGTTGAAGGCGCCCACCGCGGTTCCCAAGGTGAGGGCGGCGATGGGGACTCTGCTGCTGGTAAACACTTCCAGTACCTGTTGCAGCCCCCGACCCCGGGTTCCCAGGAGATGGTCATCGGGTACAAAAACATTGTCAAACCGTAGCCGGGTCAAATCTGATGGTATCCATACCTGCTTGTTCAATTTTTTTCTGCGCACACCCTCCTCGTTAAGGTTTACCAGAAACATGGACAGGCGATGGTTCCTGTCAGCCTGGGGGTCTGAAACGGCTGTAATCACTCCCAGATCGGCAATAAGACCGTTGGTAACATATGCCTTGGTTCCATTCAGCATCCACCCGCCGTCAATTTTATCGGCACTCATGGAAACGCCGGCAACATCGCTGCCTGCCATATTTTCGGTGTTTCCCAGACACATCACGGCTTTTCCCTGCACGGCCGAAGCCCCATAGGTTTGATGAAGCCGCTGCGAACCGAACAAATAGAGCCCCATCAGTCCCAGATCAACATGCGCCAGGGCAACGATCGCCACACCCGGCGATACCTTCGCCAGCTCTTCTGAGATCATTGCCTCCCTTAAGGCCGACCCCCTTTTCAGGCGCTCTCCTTCCACCTTAATACCGAACCAGCCGCCAGCGCCCAAAAGTTGCAACAACGTATCCGGTATTTGTCGTTTCTGTGTCCATGATGAAAGATCCGGTATTATTTGAGTTTGGATAAAATCTCTGAGCCGAGAGACATCCTGGGTTATCGCTGCTGGGATCTCAAAATCCATTGTCATTTCCTCCCGTACCCCGTATTTCAATGTAAACTAAATGATAATGACTTTAGTCCATGAAGGTATATCAGATTCCGGCAAAAACAATCACTGAATTTTAAACTTCTACAATCACTGAATTTTAAACTTCTCATTGCCCTTTTTATCGAGTTTGAAGTCTGAGTTGCAAAAAAATTACTGCATTTCTTTTGAAAAAATACACTGTTTACCCCATTTACAGCCTTTACGCATTTGTATTAGAGAATAAAATAAGGACTCCTGCGAATCCAGTAATTAAATTTTCTCTTCGGGCCGGAGGCCAGCATTCGAACATTCCAATTCTGATACGTGCATTTTGTCTCTGTCTTAACAGGTAACCAAGGAGAATGGCAATGAAGGAGCTC
>JASFFJ010000652.1:0-4506 GCA_050124355.1 Desulfobacterales bacterium
GATCGTTACACAATTAACGCCTTTTTAACATCTTCATTCGGATAACCCTTATTTCTAAAACATCATCAAATTTCCGAGGCAACATGGCTTAAACTGCATATTAATTCTTTTCTAATTCATAAGCCACCAGCATCGATCATGTTTGCACCTATCATCCAGGCTATTGCAGAAACGGTAGACCTATTATTTACTCACCGGTGGCATATGAACTTAGTTAATTCCACAGGATTGACGCATTGATTAAGATTGGGTATTAACTAAGGGATAAATGACTGCAACCCTGTGGTATTTTGACTTCTCCAGGAGACTATCTGTGAAAAAGCTTCGTGTTTCACTCCAGTGGAAATTTTTTTTATCGATTGCCCTTATCATCATCCCCATCTTAGGCATCATATTTACCTGGGCCGGTATTCAAAGCGGAAAGCAGGCCAATGACCAAGTGGTCAACCAGGCCAGGATATTATCCCGACAGATTGTTTTGACCCGGCAGTGGATCACCGACTGCGGCGGCGTCTTTGTCAATCGTCAAAGCCAGGGGGCTAAGGATGTTATGTATTTATTTGACGATACCCTTCAAACCAGCCGGGGATCCTACCAGAGATTTACACCGTCAATGGTCACCCGAAAACTGTCCCAGTATTCGACCCGTCAGGATTTATACCGCTTTCGATTGACCGGATTGAATCCTCTGAATCCGGAAAATGAGCCGGACGGTTTTGAACGCCATGCCTTAAAACTTTTCAGAACCAAGGGATTGAGAGAAACGTTCAGGTTTGAACGCAGCAACGGCAGACAGTATTTTCAATATATGGTGCCGTTGATATTGGAACAAAAATGTCTCAAATGCCACAATCGTCAGGAAGATGCCCTTAATTCAATAGGAGGGGGTTTGAGCGTGTTCCTGCCGGTTGATGAGATGATTTCCACCACCCACAAAAATCATTTGAAACTGGCGGTTGCAGGCACTGCTCTCATCATGTTAACAATTCTCAGCCTTTTTGTCCTGACACGACGGTTTGTGATCAAACCCCTTAAAAAGCTGGAAGACATGACGGATGAAATCAGCAGGGGTAATCTGGATGCCCGGGTAGACATTGACGCCGGGGATGAGCTGGAAAAACTAGGAGATCGTCTTAACACGATGGCCCGCAGTTTATCCAAGGGAAGAGACAATTTGGAAGAAAGGATCAGCCAGGCAACCAAAGAGTTATCGGATGCCAACCGCGAATTGCAAACCTTGGATAAGCTGAAGTCCGATTTTTTAGCCAATATGTCCCACGAGTTGCGGACCCCTTTGACGGTGATCCGAGGCGGCATCGATTACCTCAACCGCACAATTAAAAAAGAAGATAACCGCAATTATCTTGCCATTATCGATAAAAACCTGGCCCGACTGATTCATCTGGTTTCGGATCTGTTTGATTTTACTAAAATCGAGGGTAGAAAAACCGAATGGTCCTTTGCTCAGGTAAATTTGAGCGTATTGATCGAAGAAGTGCTTGAAATCATAAGCCCCTTGTCCATAGAAAAAAATATTTCTATAAATTACAAACATCCCGGTGATGTTCTGGTGGAAATGGATATTGAGCGTATCGAACAGGTGTTGGTTAATCTAATCGAAAATGCCATCAAATTTTCCACCCCCCAAACTGAAATACAAATAAATGTTGAAGAAGACATCGACTACGTAACGGTGTCCGTCAAGGATCGGGGAATTGGCATTGCAGCAGAAAACCTTGAAACCATTTTTGATAAATTCTCCACGGTTCCTTCGGCCGGCATTGGCAAGCCGGAAGGCACCGGCCTCGGACTCGCCATCTGCAAAGCCATCGTCGAGGCCCATGACGGAAAAATTTGGGCGGAAAGTGTTAGCGGCGAATCAAGCACGTTTTATTTTACGTTGAGAAAGAAGCGACCTTAAAAAAATCAGCATCAGGAATCTTCATCGAACAATAACGCGGTGTTTTTGTCTAAATAAAATGGCCCAATGGTAAACGAAATGACGAGGTTTGCAAATATTTCATTACATAAGATTAAAATTATGTTATTAAAAAACTCTCGGATCATTCCCCCGTAATTTTTTTTGCAATCTGTTATGTTTTTATTAACATAAGGGGATCAGAATTCGAAAGTCGGAATCATGGATTCATTTGAAGTGCTACTAAATTCCTCGGCTGCAGCCCACGGCCACCTCTGCCCGGGACAGGCGGTCGGTGTCCGTATGGCCATGTTGGGTTGCCGGCTGATCGGCTTGGAGGAGCCCACCCGACACGATCAGATCAAAAAATTTGTTGTTTACGTGGAGATGGACCGGTGCACTGCCGATGCCGTCGCGCACGTTACCGGCGTTAAATTGGGACGTCGTTCACTGAAATTTATGGATTACGGCATCATGGCGGCTACCTTTTTAAATCTTGAAAGCAACGAGGCGTTCCGGGTCATATCCACCGAGGAGGCCCGCAGCCTTGCGTCGGCTTACGCTCCGGAAATAGTGGAAAAGTATCCCCAGCAGTTGGAGGCTTACAAACGGATGCCGGACAGTGTCTTATTTCGGGTTCAGCAAGTCGAGTTGCCCATCAGTGACTTCGACCTGCCCGGTCCCACACGACATAAGGCTACCTGCAGTCAATGCGGTCAGGTGGTACGTGATCACAAGGAAGTGACCAAGGATGGGCGGGTGTTTTGTGTGCCCTGTGCCGGGGAGGCTTATTTTTCAAATTCCCTGGAGGTCAATTGGCCAGATATGAACCGGACACCGGATGCTTCCTCCACGAAAAGCTTCTCCGACAGAAATATACAAACCCGTGGGGCTGGCAAGGAAGCATAATTTAACTGCATAAATCTCGGCTGAATCGTTAATTCTGTGTCTGGGTAGTATCATATTAAATCAGGAGATTGAACATGCTGAAAAAAATCCAACTGCAAGATGCTGTCGGTACGAAACTGGCTCACGATATTACCGAGATTCGGCCCGGTGAATTCAAGGGACCAGCCTTTCGCAAGGGTCATACCGTTTGTGATGAAGATCTCTGCCATCTTCAAAAGCTCGGCAAAAACAATCTGTATAAAATCGAATTAGAGGAAGACGAAATTCATGAAAACCAGGCGGCCGCTATATTGGCAAAGGCCCTGGCAGGTGAGGGAATTGTCTGGAAGGATGACCCTCACGAAGGTAAAATCAAGCTGCTGGCAGAAACCGATGGTTTATTAAATATCGATACATCGGCCTTAGCGGCATTTAATATGGTGGATGAAGTCATGTGTGCCACCTTGCACAATCATACCCTGGTTAAAAAGGGCGAACAAGTGGCGGCCACACGGGCCATTCCCTTGGTCATGAAACGGGTTCGTATCGAACGTGCAGCGGCCATCGCCCGACAGAATGAAGCGGTGCTATTTGTAAAATCCCTCCGCCAAGCCCAGGTGGGCTTAGTGATTACGGGCAACGAAGTTTTCAATGGTTTGATTGAAGATCGCTTCGCGCCCGTTTTAACCGAAAAAATAACCGCCTTGGGTTCGAAAGTGCATGGCGTGGCGTTTGCGCCGGATGATGAAAATTCGATTCATAACGCCATTCAAGATCATCTGGATAGCGGATGTGATTTGCTCATGCTCAGCGGCGGCATGAGTGTTGACCCGGACGATGTGACCAGAAAAGGGATTCGAATGGCCGGCGCCTCGGAAATGCACTATGGATCGGCGGTGTTACCGGGCGCTATGTTTTTGGTCGCCTACATCGGAGATATACCCTTGCTGGGGGTACCAGCGTGCGGTTTGTATCATCGTATCACGGTCCTCGATCTGGTACTCCCTCGTATTTTGGCAGGCGAGCGCATCGGCAAGGCCGAGTTGGCTTTTCTCGGTCACGGAGGGCTTTGCCGGGATTGTGAGGAGTGTGTTTATCCGCATTGCCCGTTCGGTAAAGGAGCGTAATACCAATTTTAAAAAACGGGGCTGTTAATGGCAAAACTCAAATTAAGATCCAGCCAGTGGATCGTTAATGAACATAACAACATTATCATCGGTGAAGGCCGGGCAGAAATACTGAGCAACATCGAAAAGACCGGATCCATCAATCAAACCGCCAAAGTGATGAAGATGTCTTACAAAGCTGTTTGGAGTAAAATAAAGGCCACCGAAAAGCATCTGGATACCCGAATTGTGCATACCGATCGAAAGGAAGGCAGCCGGCTCTCCAAGGAGGGAAAGGAACTTTTGGAAAAATACAGATATTTGAAACAGGAATGTATGTCGGTCGATGATAAATTATTCAGTCGTATTTTCAATTAGCAAAATATCAGATCAATTCCCCAAGGTTTATTAACAGATCGCCTTATTTGATTACCACCCACCACAATATCCCTTTTGCCGGCTGATAATCCATAATGAAATAGTTCGCTTTGGTGTACAAAAAAGCAGAGAAGGTCGAATTCCGGTCTGTGTCGAAGATACCATCTTCTGGAGTCTAACGGGCGGAATCGCCTACCAACTCTTTCTATGTCTGTT
>JASFFJ010000653.1:0-4489 GCA_050124355.1 Desulfobacterales bacterium
ATCAACCTCAATCGAGCCGACCCCCTTCGGGCGTCGCTCCGCTCGGTCGGCTGGCACGGTAAATTGCATAAAAAAAACCAATGCAATTTCCGCCCCCAGCCGACTGCGGCTCATCTCGCGGCCCGTTCTGCCACTAACCCAGATTAAATTATAGAAATTGGGGATCAAATGGAAACTATCGTTACCTGCAATTGTAAATCCGGCTGTAAGAATCGCCGTTGCGCTTGTTTAAAAAATAATCAACCTTGTAATGAACATTGCGGATGTCAGACGTGCCAAAACCCTCTCAACGGACTAGACGTTGAGGCGTTGTCTGTATGCGCTATACAAAACATCAACTTTTACAATAAATTATCGGAAGCGGATCTGGATACTCTGTTAGAACTCCCATGTGGCTGCGAAAAGGTCCTTTTGAGAAAACTGATTGCAAACTACACATGCTCAGAATGCGATGAAGATTATTGGTACTCATTTTGTTGGTCGGATGTCGTTCAGGATAGCCATACTTGGCACTGTGAAGTTTGTGGCGCATGTCGAGATTGGCGGGAATGGCATTGCGATAACTGCAATAAATGTACATATGGCGTTAGTCTTCCATGCGATTATTGCGGTCAGCCGGGGCCATATGCAGACATAGGGTAAAACGATAGATTTGCCGAATACCCCTGGCAGAACAAGCCAGTTGAGCAGACGGCGTGAAGATCGCGGTTTTACGTTAAGGCTGTGCAGGCGCGACACTCATTTAGGCCGCTGCTCACTTCCGCGATAGGGCGGACCGCGAGCTAAAGCTCGCTTGGCCTTCGGCCATCCGCCCTATCGGGCCGCGAGATGAGCCAATTGAGTTTGATAGGCGTCGCTCGCGCTCCGCCTATCAACCTCAACCGAGCCGACCCCCTTTGGGCGTCGCTTCGCTCGGTCGGCTGGCACTGTAAATTGCATAAAAAAAAACCAATGCAATTTCCGCCTCCAGCCAACTGCGGCTCATCTCGCGGACCGTTCTGTTTCAATCCATGCCATCCGAGGAGCATATTGACAAAAGGCAGACAACAGCATGTATTACCCATATGAAATATTTGGATTGGGATCCTCAAAAAAATGAAATTTTAAAACAAGAGCGCGGGATTTCCTTCGAAGAAATAGCTTATTTGATTGAATCTGGACAGATAATCGGAATTGAGGAAAATCCAAGTCGACCCAATCAGAAATTGTACACTCTAGAAATTGATAACTGCACAATAATCGTACCGTACATGGAAAAAGATAATGAAATATTATTAAAAACAGCCTTCCCAAGCCGGAAATACACCAAACGATACGGTTTAAAGGGGGAAAAATGAAAAAAATAAATAAAAAGGTATTTAAGCCAATTGATCAGGAAGATCATAAAAAGAAAAGGGTCACATCGTAAATATTAAATATTTGAACAAAACATTTAATTTTTTAAATTTGACCCTGATGTGTTCATGACCGAAAAGAGGGACGAGATCGACGAAAAGTATGTTTACCGATTCTCTGAACTCATCGTTGTATCTGCCAGGCTGATTGATGAAGGATGGCTAGATCTTTCAGATTTTGAAGGATTAGCGGAAGATAAAGTAGACCGGCTGGAATCTCTTATTAAATTATTGAACGAATAAAAAAGTCACAAAAATGAAACAGCGGAGCCGAAACCAGTCGTTTGACTCTGACCGCTCGTATTCTGCTGATTTGGAAAATGAGGGCTTAGAAAAAATTAGTATTTATATCAAGCTTGTCTGCCAACGCATCGCGGACAAGTGAACTCCAACGTTATACCCTCCTCCAGACTCAACACTGTATATTTCCCTCTCAACCAACCCTTGACAAAGATATCAATAGTGATACTATATAAACATGGCTAAAATTGATGATTTATTGTTGCAGATGAAACGGAATCCCAAAGGGGTTCGATTCAATGATTTGTGCAAAGTATGCGATTATTATTTTGGGATGGCACGTCAAAATAGCAGTAGTCACAGGATTTACAAGACACCTTGGCAAGGTGATCCAAGGATAAATATACAGAATTATAAAGGAAAGGCCAAAGCTTACCAGGTAAAACAAGTGCTTTTGGCTATACAAAAGTTGGAGGACGATCATGTCTCTTAAAAATGACCGTTATACATATCGAGTGACCTGGTCAGAAGACGATAGCGAATATGTTGGCTTATGCGCCGAATTTCCCAGCCTAAGTTGGCTATCCAAAACGCCGGAAGCAGCCTTAAAGGGCATAAGAAAAGTTGTTGCTGAAATAGTTGAAGATATGCAAAGAACCGGTGAACCTGTACCTTCAGCAATTGCGGGTAAAAATTATAGCGGCAAATTTATGGTTCGAATTCCGCCGGAAGTTCATCGAAAACTCGCTATTCAGGCAGCAGAGTCTGGTGTTAGTTTGAATCGGCTGGCCAGCTCAAAGCTTAGTCAATAGTTTTTTGGAAAAGTAAAAGATCACCCTTTTACGTTCCGGGAAATCAAACCAAAGTGACTACAAAAGACATTCTCGGGGCGGTCAGAGAATCGACGGACGATTTGCCGAACAAAACGTTCAAGATTGAGGAGCAGGAACAGGCGGATTTTTCGCATATCAATCTTTCAACTTCTTTAATCTTCCGGCAATTATCACTATAGTTTCCCCTTTTTTGATGAATATGCTATTGAATATTATGATCCTGATCATTCGGAAACTGAAGATAGATTCTTAATGTTGGGACACAACCACCTTATTCGGGTTTTGGTTGTAAACCACACATCACGGAGAGCCGGAACAGAAATCAGGATTATCTTTGCAAGGAAAGCGACGAAAATTGAGAAATCTATAGGAGGATAATAATGATCATACGTATTTTAACTACGATATTGCTGTTTGCAATCCTGGCCACCCCCTTGGCGGCGGAAATACTCGTGCGTTCTACTACTCAGCTAGAACAACTTCCGGTGCAGGGCATTACCCTATCCATGGTTCCCAAAGAAGCTTTTGAAACCCTACTTTCAGCTGGCTTTAAGGCAGGTGATTTACGTACCTATGAAGATTGGAAGAGTGATGGGGTGGAATTTGTACGTGGCCGATATGGAAGTCCCAACGGGCATTCAAGCGTTAGCTTCAGCCGGCGTGGAGAGCGCATCATTACAATTTCTGAGACCTTCAATTCTCCGGGCAATCCTATCGATGCACAAGCCGCAATTAAATCGGTAAGAGAACAGTTAAGCATTCAGGAAGACAGCAACAAGTGCAGGGCGACGGCAACTCATTCAGGGCTTTGTGAAGTTCAGGATTCGGATGATCCAGGTCAGGCGACCATTTTATACAAGCTTCAAATTTTATCGGTGATGCGGCTTATGACCATCTCTAGACCCAAAGAACTTTCGCAACATTAACCATGGCAACGGGATTACATCTTAAATATTCGATAGCATCACTTAATGTTTAATATGTGATCCCGTCCTTCATTTAAAATTTAACCGATATGCATACAATGCGTATATCTTAGAGCCCGTCGAAAACTTGAGAAAAAGTTGCTTACGCTCGATATCGGAATGCAAAGCGTGGCGCTGGAGATAGGTATTTCAGTATTGGAGTAAGATATCATGAATAGTTTCCCCTGCCAGCAACTTGACTTCCTGTTAGGCGTCAAGCGGCATACGGACTCAAGAATAAAAAGATCTGTAATCAAGAGCGTTTCATTGCTAATCGTGCTGGCAAGCGTTTGCAGTTGTAGTGACAATAAAATTGAAGAGAGACTGAAATCGCTTTCCGGAAATGAATACTTAGCATTAAGTCAGGAAGAAAAAAGCGATATTGTCAAAAAATCGCTGGATCGTTATACGACTTGGAAGTTCTGGGAGCGGCCGGATTTATGTGACTACGTTTTAAATGAAAATACAATTGCTTCGCTATATCAAAAAGCAGCGATGAATGCTAAAGAGAGTTTAATGGTCTTTTCATTTGTCGTGTACGCAAACGAAGAATGTATTAAGCAGGGTCAATTTTTTAAATAGTCAAAATGAACGTACCGCCCGACATGCGGTCACACAAAGGACTGCTCGTACCTCACCGCCTGTGAACCGCAGCGTTGGAAGATAAAGGTTAGGAGGTTAACACTCATGTCATGGACTGTAGAATATGACGTTGAACTCGGCGTTGTGCAGGGCACTTATGTGGGGCGGGTCACTGCGGATGAGTTCAAGGAAGCGACGATCAAGGCTATTGGCTTGGCGAAAGCCAACAACACAAACCTGTTTCTTATTTTTTTTGAAAAATGGAATAAGGTTTTTTAATTCGGATGTATAAAATTCCTGCAAAACTTTACCGAACCGAAGAAACCATTAAACGGAGTCGGTTTATCGCAACAGTGGCGCGTGCTTTTACTGAAGAGGATGCAAAGGCTTTCATTTCTATCATTAAAAATGAATTTCCAGATGCAACGCATAATTGCTGGGCATATGTTGCCGGCCCTCCCGGGGATACCGCCCG
>JASFFJ010000654.1:0-4480 GCA_050124355.1 Desulfobacterales bacterium
GCGATGATGTCACAACCCAAATTGCTGCTTTTGGATGAACCCTCTTTAGGGTTGGCGCCCGCCATCGTCCATCATATTTATGATTTTATAAACAAATTAAGATCAACCGGTGTGACGATTCTGCTGGTCGAACAAAACGCCAATATGGCACTAAAAAACGCCGAAAGAGCATACGTCATGGCCCTTGGCAAGATTGCCAAAAAGGGCGCTGCGGCCGAAATCGCCGCATCTTCCGATTTGGAAGCGCTTTATTTAGGGGGTTGAATCCATGTCCACAGGAACCTTAATTCAATTTGTTTTAGATGTTCTAAGTCTCGGCAGCCTTTATGCATTGATGGCCCTGGGACTTGTGATCATTTATGGCATATTGAAATTGGTAAACTTCGCCTATGGTGAACTGGTTATGGTTGCAGGCTATACATTGTATTTGTTAAACGCCACGCCGTTTCCCTGGTTGGCCATGGCCGTGGTGGCCATAATAGTAGCGATCGCCACCGGCATACTGACCGAATTCATCGCCTTCAAACCAGTCAGAGCCAAATCTGTCACTGCCGTTCTGATAACGTCTTTTGCGTTTAGCACGCTTTTGCAAAATTCAGCACTACTCTTCATTTCACCACGCGCACGGAATGTTCCGCTACCGGATATTTTTACTCGATCTGTTGAGATCTTGGATGTTGTCATCCCCATTCGTAATCTCATCACCATCGCCTGCGTGTTGCTCCTGCTGAGCATATTCTCTTTTGCGATGAAACGCACCGTACTGGGATTGGCATTGCGAGCCGCTGCATCCCAATTCAGAATGGCACGCATGGTCGGTATCCCGGCAAACATGATTATTAGTCTTGCATTTGCGATCAGCGGATTATTTGCCGGTGTCGTTGCCATTCTATGGTTGGGACGTATCGGGTCGGTAGTGCCGGGCATCGGCCTTGAGCCTTTGCTGGTTGCTTTTATCGCGACCGTCATTGGTGGTATGCGGAGTCTACTGGGAGCGGTGGTCGGTGGTTACCTGCTCGCATTGATAGATGTGAGCTTTAACTATATGTTAACACAGAATCTACTTGCCTTCAGGGATGCGTTTACATTTACCTTCGTGATCTTAATCCTTCTTTTCCGGCCCTCCGGTTTAATCAAAGAGCGCGAAACAGGGCAACGAACATAGGACGGCAGGCCTTATGCTGGACAAACAGAACATCGGCACCATCTGCATACTCATCCTGCCCATCGTTGCCCTCGTCGTCATCGCGGAAGTGATTGATGTTAGACTGTTCAGCCGGATTGCAACGATCCTTCTGATTAACCTGATTCTTGTACTGGGACTTCAAATATTTACCGGCAATTCCGGCATTCTCTCCTTTGCGCACATCGGTTTTATGGGCGTTGGGGCATACACCACGGCCGTGTTGACCATGCCGACCCAAATGAAATCAATGGCCCTACCGGATTTATATATGGTCTTAAAATCGGTTGAAATCGATCCGATATTGGGCATCATCACCGGGGGTGCTGTTGCAGCCATTGTTGCGGCCGTCATTTCATATCCGCTTATGCGCCTGTCGGATGCCGCGGCCGTCATTACCTCCTTCGCTGTCCTGGTGATTATGCATACGGTTATGGTGCATTGGAGTGCGGTGACGAATGGTCCCAGAACACTGTTCGGCGTGGTCAATGCCACCGACCTCAGGACCGCCGCCTTCTCAGCCATCATTGCTGTGGTAGTGGCTCTCTGGTTCAAGGAATCCCGTACCGGCATCTTGTTGCGCGCGACACGGGATGACGAAGTCGCCTCAGGGGCAATTGGCGCTCATATCACCCATCTGCGCTGGAAGGCCTTTATCCTCAGTGCGCTCTACGCCGGTATCGGGGGAGGGCTTTGGGCACATTTCATTACGTCTTTTTCTCCCAATGCGTTTTATTTACGTGAAACGTTCGTCATACTGGGCATGCTGGTCATCGGCGGTGCGGCAACGGTATCCGGTGCTGTTTTCGGGACATTTGCTGTGACTGCCGCTTTCGAAGGACTGAGATCATTCGAAAATATGATCAATGCCGCCCAAATCCTGACCAGACCGGTCGTAGGCCTGACAGAGATTGTCCTGGCCTGCGCCATGATCGGGATTCTAATTCTAAAACCAGGAGGTATCATTGAAACGAGAGAGATCGGCGAACTTTCCCGGTGGCATCGACTGTAGAATTTGTTTCGAATTTCGGTTTTCGGATTTCGAATTTATCTTGGCCAATTTGCGGCATAGCCAATGCTTCTGGCCGGACCCTAAGGACCAAGTTTTAAACGATGAAATAACTTAAAAGGAGATCTATCATGTCTTGGAAAGAAAAGTATCGCTCATTTTACTACCGGGGAGCGCCCGAACCGGAGGATATCACCTTAAAAGCGGCCGAAACCGCACTCCTGGTGATCGATATTCAAAATAAATACATGAACGATCCTGATGATCCTGAAGAAAGCAATCGGTGGGCGCCTTTTTTCGAGCGCATGAATTCAATCGTCATCCCCAATACGGTATCTCTGATCGAAACCTGCCGCAACAAAGAAGTCGAAATTATATTTGCCCGAATCGCGTGTCTGAAAGAAGACGGTCGTGATCGCTCACTCAGCCAGAAAAAGCCGGGCTGGAACTATTTATTAATGCCCAAAAATACCGAAGAGTCCCAGTTCGTTCCGCAAATCGTACCGAAGAATGACGAAATTGTTTTCACCAAAACCACCGACAGCGCCCTCACCGGAACCAACATGCGATTGGTTCTCAGCAACATGGGCATCAAAAATGTCATCGTTGCGGGGATTTTTACCGATCAATGTGTATCTTCCACTGTCCGGAGTTTGGCCGATGAAAGTTTTAATGTCATCACCGTAGAAGATTGCTGTGCCGCGGGCTCCCATGAGCTGCATGAAAAGGAACTTGAGATTATCAATATGATATATTGTCACGTCGCCTCTTTAGCGGAAACGGTCTCTTTTATTCAATGATATTAAATTATTTGAGTTAAAACCAATTGGTGGTTATCTGTTATTCGTTATTCGTTATTGGTTAATGGTTTGAGAGGAGGAAAATTCTGCCAGAGCGAAGATATGATATCGACTGTCTGCGTGTTCTTGCGATGTTGCTGGTCTTCTTCTTTCACTGCGCCCGGTTCTTTGGCGGCGGGGGGTGGCATCTCAAGAATCCAGGTGAAGAAAGTCTGATTGCGACGCTATTCATCGGCTTCTTAGATCTGTGGCTAATGCCTCTTTTCTTCCTCTTTTCCGGAGCGGGTTCCTGGTTTGCACTCACCTCCAGGACCGGTGGGCAATATCTTTTCGAGAGAGTCAAGCGCATTCTGAATATTTGATCATTGCCGTTATCTCATTTGCACTGATCATAATTTTATATGAGGCACTCGTCAGACCTATCAACCTGGTACGGTTTCTCTTCGGCATGCGACCGAAATCGAGAAAAAATTCGTATTTATTCGAATTCAATGTGTAATCGGATGTGGTCTGCAGCTCATTTTGGTTATCGGTATGAAAACCATATAAATAGCCATAAAAATATATTGACACATATCTTAATTTGCCCTACCCTAATCGTATGAAAAGATGTTCTGATTTTGAGTGGGATTCAGCTAAGGACAAACTGAATCAGAAGAAACATGGCATCTCCTTTGCCCTGGCACAACTTGCCTTTCTAGATCACGATCGTGTCATATTAGAAGACCTAGAACACAGTAATGATGAAAAGCGATATTATTGCCTTGGCAAGGTTGCCGGTGGAATTCTGACCGTAAGATTTACATATCGAAAAAACAAAATCAGAATTATTGGTGCCGGATATTGGCGGAAAGGAAAGAAAATATATGAAAAAGAAAATTAAATATACGGATGAGCCCATCGGAAAGGTGAAGGTTATTTCCGACTTTCTTCCTTCACCTCAAGAACTGGCACTCAAGGACGAAACCGTTAAGGTCACTATTTCTCTTAGTAAAACCAGTGTCGATTTTTTTAAAAATGAAGCAAAAAAGTATAATACCCAGTATCAGAAAATGATTAGAAGGCTTCTGGACGAATACACTGCTCACCAACCATAATATATCCATAGATCAGTGGAGCTTACGGCCTGCAGTCCGCGAGTTTTCGTAAAAGACCGTGTGCGCTTGACACCCATCAGGGCCGCAACTCACTTCTATGAACCCCTATCTGGACCATTTTCCGCTTTCGACGCGGCTTCACCGCGCTGGAGAGCACGGTGCTCGATGAATTGGAGAAGTATGGGACATCTTTTCGCTTATGGCACTCTGATGTGCAATGACATCATGGAAGAAATCGTGGGGTCGCACCTTTCTCCCGTTTCCGCGACTCTGCGGGGATATCGCCGGATGCGCGTAAAAGGCGAGCACTATCCCGCTCTCGTTCCGGATGCAGAGCAACATGTCGAAGGTGTTGTTTACCGGAATATCTCAGGCGCATCCTGGGATCGTC
>JASFFJ010000655.1:0-4469 GCA_050124355.1 Desulfobacterales bacterium
TCAAAAGGACTTGGTACCGGTTTTTATCTTCATATTCTTTTTTATTTTATTGCGGCAGTTCTTTC
Organism: Desulfobacterales bacterium; assembly: GCA_050124355.1. Taxonomy (GTDB): domain Bacteria; phylum Desulfobacterota; class Desulfobacteria; order Desulfobacterales; family JAFDCJ01; genus JAFDCJ01. Next base: position 66 of record JASFFJ010000655.1, read on the forward strand.
CTTTTTCGCCATGAACAAACAACAAAATAAAAAAATGATATTAATTCTGCTAATGCTGTTTGTTGCAGGTGTTATCTTCGAGATAGTGCAGGCCTATATTCCAAATCGAACCTATAACCCCTGGGATATCGTCGGCAATGGACTCGGGTTGGTTTTTTTTTATGTTTTTCAGGAATTTTGGATACCAGTGTCGCAAAGAATAAAATATCACCGCAGCTCAGTTCGAGGTGGCCGAACGCGATACAAATAAATTCTCGCGCAGAGACGCAAAGGCGCAAAGTCACACTGAATAATCTTCTTATCTTCTGATTTTCTTATCTTCTGATTTTTTAATCTTAGCGCCTTGGCGTCTTGGCGCGAGTAAACTAAACCAAGAAAGACAACCTCATCGAAAACCGAAAACACACCCGACTGATCGCCCGCGACGGTGCCTTTGTCGAACTGAAGGGCGAGGGCATCCGCAGCGGTATGATTGCCGATATCAGCCTCGGCGGTTTGGCCTTCAGTTATCTGCCTGAAAAAACATCGGTGGACGGGTTCAAGCAGGTGGACATTTACATAGGGAAAAACGAGTTCCACCTGTCTGACGTACCGTGCGCCGTCGTTTACAATACCATTGACTTATCCAACGGCTCGAAGGCAGAGACCTGCCACCGGTGCGGTTTGCGATTCGGGGAGATGGCGGATGAACACAAAAACAAGCTAAACTATTTTTTGAGCAATTTTACTACCGGATTGAAAAAAGATTGGCAACCAGGGGCTACTGTGGCGAATAAACTCAGAAGCGCCCGTCGATATGCCCTCCCCTTGCTCATCGATCTTTTGCTGCTCGCAGTGGCGCTGTTCGGCATCCAGCTGGCAAAACGACAATCTCTTAATTTGTCGATGGTCTATTTTCAGCTGTTTGCCGCTTTCTTTGTTTTCTGGCTGGCGATCGCTGTCATCATGGAAAAGTATCGAAAAATTTTCCAAAAAACATTTTTGGAAGCGGTTGTGGTGATTGTCAAATCAAATATTGCCCTGGTTTATCTGATCTCTTTTGCCGTTGTTTTGTGGTCGGAGCTATCGGCGGTATCCAGGCTACAGACCTTCGGCGTCTGCACGGCTTTTTTACTGCTGGAGTTAGGGGCTTATTCCGTGTATTATCTTTTTCACAAGATCCATATCAACGGGCGCGGCATGACCGTCCCAATTGAAAAGAAGCCATCCGGCGCGATCTCTTATCCTTTGATGATCATCGATGCCGGCCTGTTGTTGGCCGCCTTTATGGTCATGAATTATATCAAACGGGATAGCTTCACCTTGCCGCCCCGTTACGACACCGCCATCCTGTTGCTGTATGCCCTCTGGGCGATCAGTGCGGTCTTTGCTAGAAAATTCAACCCCGACGGGTTCAAGGCATCCTTTGCGGCAGCCTTCAGCCGTTGCTTGAAGGCCGTGGTGTTTATGGGGGCCGGCTTGGGGATCGTCATTTTTGCCTTGCGGCTCTTTTACTATTCCCGGCTGCAACTGTTTGGCGTTCCCGTGGTTTTACTCGCCTTTGAGGCTGTGATCTACTACTTATACTGCCTTTACCGAAAGCAGGGCAAACTCGGTCCGGATATCGAAACCTCAGCCGAGATCAGGGCGGTCGTCGATCTCCAGGAAAGCAATCGAAATCTGCCCCAGGAAAAACGAGAGTTAAAAATTGCCGAACCGGTCGAAACCAAGCTCAGGCACGCCCTGGAATTTTTCGACCCAAAATTATTTGAATTTATCAGGGATACCATCGATCTGACAGCTCTCGATCGGCGTGCCACGTCCCTGATGAGCACGGATAACATCGATGATATTGAACCTCTTGACGACAGCGGGCACAGCCTGTTTATCAACCTTCATAAGACCAACGATCTGCGTTGGATCAACCGGTATTTTCTTCAGGTCTACAAAAAGCTGCAAAACCAGGGATATTTTATCGGCAAGGCACACACCATCTCAACCCATAAAAAGCATTATTATGAAAAATACCCGAAATACATCGCCGGGTGGTTCTACTATATCAATTTCTTATGGTGCCGGATCTTGCCGAAGTTACCGTTTGTTAAAAAATTTTATTTTACCCTGACTCAAGGCCGAAACCGAATGGTGTCCAAGGCCGAAATCTTCGGTCGGCTCTATTTTTGCGGGTTTAAAGTGGTCGACGACATGGAAATCGGCAACCGCTTGTTTTTCATCGCTCAGAAGGTGCGAATGCCGTCTTACCAAACCAACCCCACCTATGGCCCCATTGTGCGGTTAAAACGCATCGGCTTCAACCACCGCATGATGAATGTGTACAAGTTCAGGACCATGTATCCGTATTCAGAGTTCCTGCAAGAATATATTTATCAACAAAACGATCTTAATACCGGGGGAAAATTCAACGATGACTTTCGGGTTACCGACTGGGGCAAGTTCATGCGGGCGACCTGGCTGGATGAACTGCCGATGATTTACAACTGGTTAAAGGGAGACCTCAAATTCTTTGGGGTTAGACCCTTAAGCTATCAGTACCTCAGTTTATACACGGATGAACTTCGCAACCTGAGAACAAGGGTGCTGCCCGGGCTGATACCACCCTTTTATGCCGACATGCCAAAAACATTGCCGGAAATCATAGAATCCGAACGTCGCTACATCAAATCTTATTTGAAAGCCCCGCTAAAGACTCAGCTCAAATATTTGTGGGACTCGTCTGTTAACATTATATTCAGAGGGGCGCGGAGCGGGTGAGGACGCGAGCCAGAGGTTAGAGGACGGACGACGATGGACGTGGGAAGATGAGTTTTTGGATAGGTATGTGAGATGAAGGACGATGGACGATGGACGAGGGAGGATGGACGACGGACGGGGTGAATAGAGACGAAGGGACGAGGGAGGACCCCGGTTAAACAAGTGCAGAAAAGGTTTAACTGGGCAAGCGGAGATCGGAGGCGGGCAAGGATAGAAGTTTAGAAGCTATAAGGAAAGAAGGTGAGAAGGTGAGAGGCTATTGAATGCGGAAGGCGGAGACTAAAGAACAAGAAGTTTAGAAGATAAGAAGTTGAGAAGATGAGGTAAAAGAGGTCGTGAAATAAAAGGAGTCAAAGCTTGAATTGTGAATAATTGAATGTTCAAATTTCAGCGTTCTGGGTTCAAAGGTTCAGTATGGAATCAAACCTTGATTCGTGAATCAATATTACTTCACTATTTTTAATTTTTTAGTATCAGAAACAGCGGTAGATGATTTATCTTAAAATGACCGGCGGGGGAAATATGGCAGAATAAGTCTATGAACCAAATTTAAAAATAAGTTTGTCATGGAAAAGCAGGTAAATAATTACCTGCTTTTTTTATGCCCGGCTGCCGTCTTTCCTTATTGACTGAAGGGGCAATAAACAATCTGCCGGAATGATCCTGGCGGCTTGGCGTCTTGGCGCGATGCATTATGGAGGTTAGAAAATAACATGACAGAGGTCAGAGGTCGGAGATCAGAGGACAGAGAGCTTAAAGGATGAACGTCCAACATCGAATGTTGAAGGACAGATAACTCGAAAACCGATAACTGATAACCAATAACTGACACACTGATATCCGATAACTCCTGCTATCTCCGGCTAAAGATGGACCCACTCTTGCGCAAGAGCGAACCCATGTCATAGTTGCTGATGTTATGGATTTGCCGTGTGTTATGCCGGTTTTTGGCCCAAAGCCCGCCCCGCCAGGATAAAAAGAAAACCCCGCCGCCCTGGCCCATTGGCTTACCTTTAAGATGAGGCGAACTATCGTAGATAGACTAACGAGCGAAGTTCATTAATCAGCAGATCCAGTTGCTTTACATTGTCTTCAAGATCAGAGACTCGCTTTGTGAGGGCTTCAATGGCGGGATCTGCGGTTGTTTTCGCCGATAGGGATGGGAGCATTCCGGACAGGACATCACCAATTCTGACAGTTTGTTCACAGGGATTTTTTGGGGAGGATGATTTTTCAGGCGCTGGTTCGCGGTTTTGTCGTTGGAGCCATTTTACACTGTCAACAAAACTGATATGCCGTTGATGCATTACAAATTCAATGGGGTTAAAATTTTTCTGACAATCAAAGCATCTGGCCAGATTATGCCTAAAGTTGATGGAAGTGTTCGCACTTTGGCACACAGCGGATTTGGGGTCGGACCACGCAGAGGAATTGATTTTTAATAACATGCACTGTATTTTCAGGCGATATTAAGCCTTAAAAGTACGTTTTTAGGGTCAAAATGGCTCTTTTAAGAAAAAGTAACGAATGGATTCTCGCGCAAGGCCCAGAGGCGCTAAGAGTGAGATTAGAAACAGCTTTGTGGGGAAACAGCTTTGTGGGGGTCGGGCCACGCTATCTAATTGATACTATTTTAAAAAGAATCAAAATATG
>JASFFJ010000656.1:0-4467 GCA_050124355.1 Desulfobacterales bacterium
AGGCTACATTTAACTTTCTTGGCTTCACCTTTTACTGGTCAAAAACCCGTCGAGGCTACTGGGTGATAATGAAGAAAACAGCTGCTAAGCGCCTGTCACGCTTTGTGAAAGGGTTTTGGCAATGGTGTCGCGAAAATCGTCATGAGCCGATCAAAGAACAATATCGAACACTGTGTTCGAAGCTGCGGGGTTACTATCAGTATTTTGGGGTTCGGAGCAACTATAACGCTCTTGAGGTCGTACTCGTATGCGCAGTGAAGGCCTGGCGATTCTGGCTCAGCCGCCGCAGCCATAAAGGCGGGATCAGTTGGGAAAAATTCGAGAAGATCCACGCAGCCTATCCACTTCCCAAACCCAGGATAGTCCATAAGTTCTGATTAGCCTTATGGACAGCAAAGTTATGCGCCAAACTGGGCGCTGCCGGTTTGGTTTCCAATTCGGTAAAAGGGTTGGAACCGAGGAACCGTATGAGGGAAACCTTCACGTACGGGTCTGTGGGGGGGAGCGCCGGGTAACCGGTGCTTCTACCCGGAACTCAGCTCAGAATATAGATTTCTGATTACCCAATTTGTAGTCCGCCGAGATTGTGGATTTGTACAGAAAACAGAAAATAACATAGTTCAAATCTTTGATGGATTTGTAAGCGCAGTCTGAACATCGCGATAAAAATCTCCCGGTTCGGAATTCTCCCAAAATTTTTTAAGATCACCACGAAACCCATTTCCGCTTTTCCAACCATGAAATGGATGTTTTTATGTTCCTGCTCTGATTAGGCTTGATGGGGTATGCATCCCATTTATCACCGTTTACTTTGTTATACAGGCATGTCCCCCCAAAATCCGAATCGTACCGATCCCGTGTCATGAGTCTGACGAGAATGCTTTTTCGATCATGGCTCACCTCGTCAATAACCGGCTTTCGGTGATAGATATATCACCATGATGGTTCCGCTATTACTTTTATTGGTATGTCAAAAAAATGATAAAGAGCTTCTTGAGTTGAACATTTTTCGCCGGTATTTTGGTATGTGAAATTAAGCTCCTCTTCCATTTTTACCGGTAGACGTTGATCACCCCCTGCGTCACAAAGACTTTTGTTTAATGTAGTGAGCCCGTTAAAAGTGCCCTTTGTATCGTTTGCGATGTGTTCGATGAGTGCTTTAGCATTACCCTTTTTGACTTCGTACCAGTCCCCTTTGCCCTTTTCAGCCTCAAGCAACAATCTCCCCCAGGGGGTAACCAAAGGGGTTATTCGACCAATAATTGCAGATTCGAGCTCGTCAGAATCATTCATCCATAACTGTTCGATGTAAAATCGTCCACGAAGAGCTCTCGCCCTAATATTCAGGGAGGGAATGACAGGTGATGATTCAATACCGCCAACCAGATTGACTTTCGCAAAGCCATTATTGAAAAAGAATGTTATTTAGACACTCGAACGTATAGCACGAGAAAATCGATAATCCCACCCAAGAATCCTCAAAGGTGTTTATCCCCTATTTGCGTTAGGGTACTTGAGGCTGTCTTGATTTAGTGAATCGGCCACATACAATGTCCTGGAACTGATTAATCGTTGACATACAAGGGTCTTCCTGACATACTTTTGTATTATTAAACAAATCCCTATTCCTCTTATTCTTAGTTTTGGCATCGATGGCATTAGTCTTGGATTCTTGCGAGAATCCAATGGCAAGCGTGTACCTTGCGGCAACATTTGCGAATTGGCGTCGGGGAGTGGCTATACTGTTGATTGAAGCCGCGGATGGCTGGCACTAATTGAGAAGCAAATCATGATTACTTCCATCCGCTATGGACTTTGTCGCGGCAGCACAGTTTATCCTTCATACAGAAATTAGCAGTATGATAAGGTCCATCCGGAAGATATCGAGGCATACCTGACCGATCGGCAGGTAGCAACTGAACACTTGGCATTTATAGATGGCCGAAGGATTTGAAAAGCGCAATGCGCATTGCGAAGACTGATCAGTTTGCGGCATCATTGCCAAAAGCAAAATCTTTCCAATAATCATTGCTGGAGGAGGAAAAAATGAAAATTGTAGTTGGTTACGACGGATCTAAAGCGGCTGATGATGCGATCAAAATAGCCCAAAAACACGCCAAGGCATTTGAGGCCGAGGTTTATGTTTTAACCTTTTTGGAACATAGACCCTTGCTAAAAACAGAAACCATCGATCAAGCCAAAAGCAAGCTTGAAAAATTGAAAAAGGCATTCACCGAGAATGCGATTGCATGCGAGGTAAACGCTTCTGTGAGTTACATGTCTCCGGGAGAAAACCTGGTCAAGTTTGCAAAGGAGAACGATGCTGATGAGGTCATTATCGGCGTTAGAAAAAGATCTCCAGTGGGGAAAGCCGTGTTTGGCTCCACAGCTCAATATGTTATCTTGAACTCCCCCTGTTCGGTTACGGCGGCGAAGTAAAGGACGAATTGGAACAATATTTGGTAAGTGCTGAAACATCAGCTACGGCCATATCGCCGCTGAAAAGCACGGTTTAACCTGGATATCGGTTGTATTGTCACCGATTGCCTTTTTATCGGCTTACGATATGCCGGTACTGCCGGGCGTTGCGGTTCCCTCTCTGCCAGGTAAGCTGGGACTGATCGTCAACCGCTTGTTAATCAAGATACTCAAAACCGGCACGCGCAGATGATGCCAACCGGTTCACCGCCTAAAAGCCGAATTGAACCTTGCCTATGGTAAGCATTCGCTGTTTGAGAGGCAGTATTCACCGGAGCTGGTATTGGCCATGTTCTCAAAAGTATTGGCCCGATCCCATCCCGATTGGCCGCCCCAGAGCCGCATTACAGGCTATGGGTTTTATGATGAAGCGGGGGCTCATTGTGATTTGCCGCCCCAACTTAAACGGTTTTTAAGTACAGGAGCGCCACCAATTGTTTTTGCACTGGGCAGCGCAGCCGTGCATCCGGCCTGCAATTTTTATCGCATGGCGGTGGAGGCGGCGGTCCGGTTAAAAACGCGGGCTGTGCTGGTGGTAGGCCAAGATACGGACAATCTGCCCCGCAGCGGATTGCCGCAAGATATAGTGGCAGTCGACTACGCACCCTATTCAAAGCTTTTTTCCGAGGCCGCTGCAATCGTCCACCAAGGCGGCATCGGAACGACAGGCCAGGCCTTGCAAGCCGGCAAACCCACCCTGGTGGTCCCATTTGCCCACGATCAGCCCGACAATGCCAGGCAGTTAGAGTGCTTGGGCATATCCCAAACGCTGCCCTTTAAACGCTGCTCGGTCCGTGGCATGGCCCGCGCACTTGCGGTTTTGACGGAAAACCAGTCATTTAGCGCACGTGCCGCAATGATCGGCCAAAAGGTACGCACTGAGGACGGCGTTGAAGCTGCATGCGTTGCCATCGAGACGCTGCTTAGCACAAAGCTAAATTCAGAATGAATGGCGACTGTTGATTAACTTTTTGATCATTTCAAGAGACAAAAATATGAAGGGAGACAAACATGGGAAGAGAAACTGTCTTGTTTAAAAGTGAAGAAAAGAAAGCTTCAAGCGATATTACAAATACCCTGCGTCAGATTGCTGACAAGATCGATGATGGAACCATGATTCTGAAACAGGGTTCTGAGGAGATTACCTTGGAGTTTCCTAAAAACATGGTTTTGGAATTGAAAATTGAGGAAGAACAGGGAAAGAGACTGAAGAAATCATTTGAGATCGAGTTGGAGTGGATCATTGGAGAAGAACAATCCGATGGTGCAACCATACTATAAATCCTAATAAATATGAATGCTTACTTTAAAGCTACGGTATAGTGGAGGCAAGCAAGACAACAGATTCAAGGAAAAAGCAGGTCACGGTCGGGCAACTGTTGCTAATGCGCGCCAAATATCCGACTCCAGGCTGTGAAATACCCGGCAAAGGGCTTGTAGCTGGATTTTACTGCGTCAGCATATTGGTGAACCATCAGAGATTGAAGTTCGATATTGGAGATCAGGCTTGGATAATTTTCGGACCTATCCACCAGGGGAAAGAACAAATTGCTGAACCGCATGGGGAGCTCCCCAGTCATTAAGGCCGTTATATACTGCATAATTGCAGCGTCCATGTCAAATGAGGGATCCAGATCGTATAGAACGCCTTCCAATGTGAAAACCGCTTTTCGAAACAGCATGAGATCGGCCGGAAAGACAAATCCTTCAAAAGAAAGTTGCTCCAATAGCTTAAAAGATTTCTTCATTTGACTCAGGCCAGCAAACTCGGAGGATTGTAGATGGTTCAGGACGACGTTGCGGAAAGCCTGCCGCTGTTGGGGATATTCCATAAAATCGTTAACCGCTAATGTCTTGACGGCGCGGCGGATACTACTCAGATCCTTTTTGATAATGGCCAGAATCAATTTGACGGTTTTGAGGCGGTCTCGCTTCGTCAAGCGGCCAGCCAGAGTCCAGTCCAACAGTCCGATTTTCAGATCGCCGGTT